>JAVSMU010000001.1:0-280121 GCA_032027045.1 Truepera sp.
ACGGCCACTCGCGGGATAAGCGAGAAGATGGCCGTACGCTCGTCCGTGCTGCGGGCGATGTCGCGGAACCCCAACAACCAAGGCTGCTCCCACCGCCAGATCACGTTCCCATCCCGGTCCCGCTTCACGAGCCGCTCCTCGACCTCCACGTCCTCCACCCAGTACCTCGGCATCGGCGCGAAGCTCGGATCTTGGTGCTCCTCGAGTGTCGTGTCGCGGATTCTGCCGTCGCGCTCGTACGTAGCGAAGCGGTGGTCGAAATGGTGAATCATCTTCGCTTCGTAAAGAGGCAGGTAAGTCCCATTACCTTGCCGAAAGATGTTGCCGTCGAGCTCATACCCTTGCGCTTCGAGCTGGTCGCGGGTGCGGAAGAGTCCGGAGTCGCTGGTCATGTTGAACAGCCCTTGCTTGAAGGTGATGTCCCAGGGATTCTCGCCGGTTTCTTCGTTGATGAGGACGGGGAAGCGTTGGTAGATGCGTTTGGTTATCTCGGCGTCGCGGCGGGTGCGGAAGGTGGGTGCGGTGCGCGTGTTGGGGTTGAGGAGTTTGATGTCGTCTGCGGTGAGGGTGAAGCGCTTGTCGGCGTCGAGCACGTCGGTGGGTTCGTGGGCGAAGAAGACGTACCAGGCTTCTTGGATGGGTCGCGCGGAGCCGCTGAGGGTGACGAGGGCGAACTTCACCCGGCTGTCCACGGCTGGGAAGACCTTGCGGCGGTTCTCGAAGTCGTAGAGGCTCACGAGGTTGTGGTTCTCGGTGATGGCGCGGAAGTAGTGCTGGGTGGTGTGGTCGGTGGCGATGCCGCTGGGGACGATGAAGCCGGCGCGTCCGGTGGCGCGGGTGAGGTCGCGGTCGAGTTCGGCGAAAGCGGCGTACGTGTTGATGCGACCCCGCCCGCAGAGCGGGTAGCGACCCGATTTCGCTATGAAGTGCGCGATTCCATCATGCCGGCGCTTAGCCTCCAAGAATGCGCGGTGGAGACTCGGATTCTCGTGTTCGAGGCGGTCGATGGCTGCTTTGCGGGCGGCACCGGTAGGTGCGTTTGTGATGTCTTGGTCTCGGCTGGCGAACCACTCCTGCTCTTTGAGTTCGGTGTGCTCCCAGGGCGGGTTACCGAGGACGACATCGAAGCCCGGGTGTTCGCGGTGGAAGACGTCGGCGAACTCGATGCCCCAGTGGAAGTAGCGGTGTCGGTCGCGTAGATCGCCGATGACGGCTTGCCGGTCGCTGGTGAGGGTGTGGTCGTTGGCGAGGTCGTGGAGGTCGTTGGTGGTGATGGGGGTGGGTTGGTCCGGGCGTTTGGGCCAGAAGAACGCGGCGGTCCAGGCGTCGGCGATGGCGTGCGCGCGGGTGAAGCCTTGTTGTTCCTCGAGCTGGTGGTAGGCGACTTCTTTGGCGCGCGTGGCTTCGATGTCGTCGTCGGGCGTGGCCTCGAGTTTCCGGAGGGAGCGCGCAACTGCGGCGCCGGGGTCGGCGTCTTGGTTGGCGAAGAGGCTGCTTTGTCCGCCGCGTTCTTCCCGGTTGCGACGCTTGGCTGCGTTGGTGGTTTGCTTGTCGTCGCCGAGGAGGGCGATGTAGGCGTTGTCGGGGATGCCGTCTTGGAGGAGTTGGGGGATTGTCTTGGTGTGGGGTGCCCCGATGAGGCTGTTGCCGGTCTTTATGTGGTGATCGAGGAAGGTAAGGGGTTTGCCGGGGTCGAGGGCTTCGAGCCAGAGCGCGACTTTGCAGAGCTCGGCGGCCATGTCGTTGAGGTCCACGCCGTAGAGACAGTGGGTGATGGTGTCGCGAAGGGCGGCTCGGGTGGCTTGCGGGGTGGGCTCGTCGTCGCCGGTGCGGACTTGGGCGAGGCGTTTGGCGATGCGGTGGGCTGCGGCGATGAGGAAGTGACCGCTGCCGCTGGCGGGGTCGACGACCTTGAGTTCGAGGATGGCCTTCTCGGCGTCGTCCTTGCGCATGGCTTCGTCGAGGACGGGGTCGAGGGCGCTGTCGAGGAGCAGGGTGATGAGGCTGGTGGGGGTGTAGTAACTGCCGGTGGTCTTGCGTTCGTTGCCGGTGAGCGTTTCGAGGGTGAAGTGGCTGGGGTCGGGGTCGAGGCGGGGCTGGAGTTCGAGGAGGCTTTCGTAGACGCTGCCGAGTTCTTCCGCGCCGAGGTTCTTGTAATCGATGGGGTAACGGGCGTGGTTGACCTGGGTGTATGCGAGGTGGCGGATGGCGGTGAGGAGGCTGCGGTTGGTGAGCTCGGCGGTGTCGAGGTGGGGGGTGGCACCGGGGCTGAAGAGGAAGCCACCGAGGGCAGGGATGGCGAGGTCGGAGGCACCGTCGCTGCCGAGCCAGTGCCAGGTGCGTTTGAGGAGCTGGTACTGGTCGGGGTGGCGTCCGCCGGGGATGGCGTCGGCGAGGTCGCGGAGGCGGCGGGTGGAGTAGTAGGTGTAGCGGCGTCTGGCGTCTTCGCTGGCGGTTGGTGGGTGGAGGAGATCGCGGTCTTCGCTGGCGAAGAGCACGAGGAAGCGGTAGATGACGCGGAGGAGTTGCCGGTAGTAGTGCTGGGGGGTGAGCGTGCCCTTGGTGAGGTCGGTGCGGAGGTTGGTGTTCGCGGGGTGTTCGAGGAAGCCTTGCCCGAGGGTGGTGAGGGCTGCGTGAACGCCGTCGCGCAGGCGGTCGAGGGCGCGGGTGCCTTGTTCTTGAGCGGCCCGGGTCCATTGTTCGAGGAGGGTGTTCTCGGGTTTGTCGGCTTCGAGGCGGCTTTGGTGGAGGGTGAGGTAGAGCAGGACGAAGTCGGCGTAGACCTCGCCGGCCAACATGGCTTCGAGGTCGAACTCGAGGTACGCCTGGCGGGTGAGGGTGTGGTTGTCGCGTAATAGGCGGAGTTTGAGGCCGTTGCTGACTACACCCCAGAGGCTTTCGTCGGTGGCGTTGAGGTAGGTCTGGATGAGGCCGTGGGGGCTTTGCCTGGCGGCGCCTGCAACGCCGGCGGTGCGGGTGTCGAGGTCGATATTGCAGCCGACGAGGTGGATGGGGACGTGCGACCAAGCGTGGCTAATGGGGTAGGTCTTGCCGCCCAACTCGCGAACGGTGGTGGTTTGGAGGCGACCGTAGTCGAGGACTTGGAAGAGTGGGAGGAGCCAGCGGTCACGAGTGGTGGCGGTGCCGGGGTTGCCCGGGGGAATCGTGGCGCGGGCCGCTTGGAAGGCGGCCCAGGCGCCTTGGAGTTTGTTCCAGGCTTCGCTGATGGCTTCGCTGAGCCGGGTGTGCCCGATGAGGTGGTAGGCGTCGGGAGTGAGGCCGGGGAGGTCTTTGTCGGTGTCGCGGAGGCGTCTGAGGAGGTCGGGGGGAAGGAGCGCGCCTTCGGTGCGGATGGTGGTGAAGTCGTGGTGGCGGGCCATGACCTAGGCGGGAAGGTAGGTGTACACGCCGAGGATATCGACGGGAAGGAGCGGTTCGACCTGGTACCGCAGGCCTTTTGCGCGCGCCGCTTCGCGCACGCGGCGGTGCGCCTCCAGCAGCGCCTGCGCGTGCGCCTCGGCGGTGTCGTTGAGGTGGGGGTTGATGGCGTTGGCGCCGTCGAGGAAGCGTTGGTGGTAGTCGCGGGCCTGGCCGGGGTCGATGTTGCCGCCCGGGGTGGCGGCGAGGAGCGCGGCGGTGGCGTCCTCTTCGAGCCAGGTAGCGCTCTCGGTGGCGCCTTGGTAGGCGAGGAGGGCGATGTCCTCGGCGAGAGTCTGCCAGGTGCGGCCGGCGTGGGTGGTGGTGAGGTGGTAGCGGAACCGGGCGAGCAGGAGAGTCGTACGGACTTCGACGGCGTGGGTGCGCATGACGCCGGCCCGTTTGGCGGTGCTCTCAAGGTGTTCGTCGAGGGCGGCGTCGAGCACGTACGTGGCTAGCGCCTCGGTGAACGGATGGGTGCGGGTGAGAAGCGTCTCGCCGGGTCTGGTTGGTGGTCCGAGGCGTGCGCGCATGCGCGTGTGCTCGGCGTGGATGGCGTCCTTGAGAGCGGTGGGGGCGCTGCTGAGGTCGAGGTCCAATGCGCCGTGGCGAGTAGGGGTGGCTATGCCCTTGTGGGCGCGGACGGCGGTGGTGAGGAAGCGCTCGAGCAGGTGCTTGCCGCCGAGGGCGGTTTGGGCGGCCGTGAGTTCGCGCATGACCTCGTCCGGTTTGAGGCTTTCCTGCGCGAAGACGGTGCGGGAGCGTCGTTCGCGGTCGGCGGCGGCGTCCCACTTACGGCCAAGGTCGGCCGCCTTGGGTTTGATGTACTCGTCGAGGTCGTCGAAGAGCGCGGCTTGCTGGGCGTGGCCGCGGTCGAGGCCGCGCAGGAGCAGTCCTTCGAAGATGGCTTCGATGAGTTCGTCGCTTTGGGCGGGCACTGGGACGCTGATGCCGAGGCTGGTGCGGATGGTCTTGTGCTTGCGGATGAGCACGTCGAGCACGATGCCGTCGATCTGGTTGTCGGTGCCGTACATCGTGCGCATCAGGACCTTGGGTTGAGGTTGGCCGTAGCGATCGACGCGGCCTTCGCGCTGCTCGTGCCTCGTGGGGTTCCAGCTGAGGTCGTAGTGGATGACGGCGTCGAAGGCGGCCTGCAGGTTCACGCCTTCGCTGAGGCAATCCGTCGCGACGAGCACGCGTTTTTCGGATTTGGCGAGGTCGAGGATCCGCGCTTCACGTTCCTCGGGCACCAGCCTGCCGGTGACGGCGGCGACGTCCACGCCGTTCATGGCGCCGCGGAGCGCGTCGGCGACGTACTCGGCGGTGGGGATGAAGCGGCAGAAGACGATGGGCGCGTACCCGTCCTTGACCAGATCCTTCACGAGCTTGATGACGGTGGAGAGCTTGTTGTCGTGCTCGCCGCCAAGCGCGTCGGCTTCGCGGGCGTAGGCGAGGAGGCGCTTGCGGTGGTTGCTGGCGTCGTCGTCGGTCTCTTGGCTGCCGGGGGTGACGTCGATGCCTTCGTTGGTCTCGTCGTCTACTTGGTCGAGGACGGTGCGCCGCCCGAGCTCATCGGCCTCCGCGGCGGACTCGGTCTCGCTGACGACGGCGCGGTTGCGTAGAGTGCTGGCGGCGGCGGCGGGACTGCTGGCGAGGGCGCGCAGCAGCGCGAGCATGCTCCACCAACGCACGCGTTGCCGGTGGCTGCCGTCGCCGGTGTCGAGTGTCTCGCGGGCATATGCCAGAACCTTCTCGAAGAGGCCCTTGTACTCGGGGCTGAGCGTGTAGGGCACGTCAGCGTCGTCGCGTTCAGGGAAGGGCGTGGCGGCGTCCATGTAGCTGCGGATGTCGCCGCGTTTGCGTTGCACGAAGTGTCGTGCGAGGGCGCGCCGCGCCTGCTGGTTGTGCTGACCGCTGAGGTCCTCCGGGAGTTGCGCGAAGGCTGGCTCGAGGAGGCTCAGGAGGCTTCGGAAGGCGTGCTCGTTGCCGCTGTGGGGGGTCGCTGTGACGAGCAGGAGGTTGCGCGTGGGGTCGCGCGCGAGGTCGCGCAGCAGCCGGTGGCGTTGGTGTTGGCTGCTGCGCCCGACGGTGCCGGGGTCGGCGCAGGTGTGCGCCTCGTCGACGATGACGAGTTCGGGCGCGCCGCGCAGGAACTCGTCGCGGTGCCGCTCAGACTTGATGTAGTCGAGGCTGACGATGGTGAAGGGGTGCCGGTCGAAGACGCTCTCGCCGAGGCGCAGACCGCGTTCGAGCTTGCGCACGGTGCTGGGCAGCACCAGCTCGGCGGCAATGTGGAAGCGCTCGGCGAGCTCGTCACGCCACTGCTCGGCCAGGTGGGGTGGGCAAAGGACGCTGATGCGCGTGATCTCGCCCCGGTCGAGCAGCTCGCGAGCGACGAGTGCCGCTTCGATCGTCTTGCCGATGCCGACGTCGTCCGCGATGAGGAGTCGTACGGGGTCGAGCTTGAGCGCCATGAGGAGCGGCACGAGTTGGTAGGGGCGCGGTTCCACTGCGATGCGCCCGAGGCTGCGGAACGGCCCGGTGGTGGCGCGTGCGGTGAGCATGGCAGCGTCGCGTAGCATGCCGGCGCTGCGAGCGTCACCCAGGTCGTCGCCAGTTGGAAGGGCGAAGGTGGCGCTTGTGACGTCGTCGCGTTCGAGGGGGAGGTAGACGGCGGTGGTTTCCTCTGCCCGCCCGCCGAGCGCGCGCAGGACGAGGAAGTCGTCGGTGCTGTCGGGTTGCACCACCCACTCGCGGCCACGGGTACGGACGAGGCTACCGGTTTCGAACGTCACGCTGGATCTCCGTTTCGTGGGCCTGTGGCTGCTGAGGCGCTCACGGGGGCTCGGTTGGGGCGGCGTGCCGTCGTTGCGTGGGCACGACTGGGGCGGTGGACGGTCATCGCGCGGGCACGGTTGAGTCGGCGAATGGTCATCGCGCGGGTCCGAACAGCCAGGCGTACTCCTCGAGTTTCCGGGGCCAGTCGTCGTAGTGGTGGAAGCGGATGACGGTGTAGCCGCGGTCGTCGAGGCGTTGGTCGAACTCGCAGTCGCGCATCTGTCGCTCGGGGTGGTCGTGATGTGGGCCGTCGACGTATATGACGGCCTTGATGCTGTCGGTTAGATAGGCGAAGTCGGGGCGGGTGCCGGCGTCCTCGATGCGTTGCTGCGCGTGCGTGGGCAGGCGGTGCCCGCGACGCTCGAGTAGGTCGAGGAAGTTGCGTTCGAGGTCGGATTCGCACAGGCGCCGGAGGCGCGTGAGTTGCTCTGAGCGCGGTAGATGCGTGCTGGACGCCTCGGTGCGCGCAGCGGTCAGGGCCATGAGGTGCTCGTGGATGGCGTGCCGGTCGAGTAACGCGTGGCTCATCTGGTTGCTGTAGGACATAAGGCAGTCGTAGCAGGCGGCCTCGCAACGTTCGGCGGCGTGCGGGGCGTGGTCTTGGTCCTCGCCCGAGATGGGGTCGAAGTGGCAGATCTCCAACGCGCGCATGGCAATGCGGCTCACGGCGGTGGGTTCGTCCAGCAGGTGTCGCAGCACACCGGCGCCGCCCTCGGCGGCCTCGTAGAGCAGGATGGTGCGCGGTGGAGTGTCCGGGGTGCCGGGGAGAAGTTCGGCGGCGAGCTCGTTCTCCTCCAGTTGGTACTCGACTTGGATGGCGGTCTTGAGCGCGTCGCGTAGCGTGTGGAACTGCGCCTCGTCCAGGTGCAGGTTGCCGCCCGGTTCCCACAGCATGGCGTTGCGCGTGTCGTCGACGTAGGGGATGACGGTCTTAACCTGCTTGAAGCCTTCGGCGGCAGCGTCGTTGTCGGCCTCGTCGAGGCCTTCGGCTTCCTTGTTACTGGCCCACTTGCCGCTCTTGAGGTCGAGTGGGAAGCCGTAGGCGTGCTTGTTCTCGCGTCGGCGCCAACCCAGGTTGATGCGCCACAGGGTGGCGGCGGGCGCGATGGTCACGTTGGCCAATTCCGCACCATCGGCGCCCTTGACAGTGCCGGCGCGGGTGACGGGTCGGCCATCGCTGGTGGCGAAGCGCACGGCCGTGATGACCTCGTAACCGAGGCGTTGGCGTTCCTCCTCATCACTGTTGATGCGCGCCACTCGCGTGGTGGAGACGTTCTGCAGGCGCAGCAGATCGACCAGGGTGTGGTCGAGTTGCGCGCGGCAATGCTCGCACGTGTCCGGGCCGGGGTCGCCGACGAGCGGGTGCAGGTACCCGCAAACTCTGCACAGCTTGGCACGGCCGCTGGCGAGGCCCTCCACTTCGTTGTCCTGCGCGAGATTGACCTTGGTGACGCGGTACTTCGAGCCTTCGTGGTAGATGAGCGCGCGCGGCCCGAACTCGTGGATGGCCAGGAAGCGCGGGCGTTGCACGAACTCGTCACGCACCGCGCCAAGGCGCCGGCCGGGGATGTACGCCGCCAGCGGCAGGCGCGGGAACGAATAGCCCGGTAGGAAGCCTTCGCTGGCGAAGTAACGGTAGGAGTAGAAGTCGCTCTGCATCGCCTTGCCCGTGTCGGTGAGTAGTCCCATCTGGTTCTCGGCTTCGCCGCGCAGGCGCTTGGCTTGCGTCTTCTCCCCCGCGCTCTTGGTGGCGTCGGCGATGACGGCGTTGGCAGCGTGGAACTGCGCGGTGGAGCTGCGGTACAGCTCGCGCCAGCGGTCGCAGGCCAGGTCGAAGTTCTCCGCGGCGTTGCGCAGTGTGTCGTTCAACCACTCCGGGTGGTACCAAGGCGCATTCGCGAACGCTTCTTCGTCCCGCTCGAGCAGCTTCGCGACACGCGTGGCCGCCCGCAACCTAGCCTGTGGGTTCTCCAGGTCTGCGCGCAGTTGCTCCCGGACGGGCAGGGCGGGTTCGTCGATGACCAGAACGTCGCGCAGAGAGCGGCCAAGGTCGGCCTTCGTCTCCGACAGCCACACGGCGTGCACGTGCGCACGCACGAGGTCTTCGTTGGCGAGATCGAGGCGCGGTGGCTCCACCACACCCGCCACCATGCGGTCTTGCCGAGCAAAGTAGTACTGGTCGTGTCCGCTGCCCGTGGCGCAGTAAGTGAACACCAATGCTGGTTGCCCACTCCGGCCGGCACGGCCCGAGCGCTGTGCGTAGTTCGCAGGGGTGGGAGGCACGTTGCGCATGTTCACGATGTTCAACTCGGCGATGTCTACCCCAAGCTCCATCGTCGGGGAGCAGTACAGCACCGGCAGGCGCCCCTCGCGGAACTCCTCCTCGCGCTCCTCGCGCCACTCGCTCGGCACCTGCGCGGTGTGCTCGCGCGCCTCGAGGTTGCCCAGGTGCAGCGCCGTCTCCTGATAGAAGCGCCGGAAGAAGACGTTGATGTGCCCATCCTCCTCCTCGCCGCGCACGGCTTTGAGCGGGTCGTCGTACGGGTGGGTGCCGTCCCCCGCATGCCACCTCAGAGCACTGGGGCGCAGACGGTACCCGGGGACTTGCCCCTCCTTCGTGCCAGGGTGCACGACCGCCAGGAATCCGTAGTTGGCGAGTCGTTCGAGCAAGATCTTGATGATGGTCTGGGAGTCCTCGACGGTCAATTTCGCGTCCAGGTGTGGGAAGGTCGCCAAGCGCCGCAGGTAACGTGCGTACTGGCTGCGGCCGGACACGTAGATATTCTTGCCACGTTCGAGCTTGGTTTGCGAGCGCGGGTACGCGGTCGTGTGGTACTCCAGTTTCTCGTTCTCGTCGAATGCCCAATGGCCCTTAAGGAAGTTGCGGCTGCGCGTCTGGACCTGCTCCTGGAAGGCCGGGTCGAGCCACTCGGTGTCGATGGCAAGGTTGCGGCGGAAGTGCTCCAGTAGCACCTTGGCGACGTCGAAGCGCTGCTGCGCGTTGGCACCTGCGAGAGCCTCGTGTGTGTCCGCCCACAAGGCGTCCTGCGAGCAGGCGTCCAGCAGATCCGGGTAGCGGATTTCAAGCAACCCGACCTGCTCGAGGTTAGGCGCGGTGAGGCGCCAGCCCCGCTCCAAGTCGCGGTAGATGCGGTACGACAACACCTCGCGCAGCGACTTCGCCGCATCGTTCCGGATGGCGGTGCCCACGAACTGACCAACGTTGGCGGCGTACTCGAACAGATCCATGTCGAGCGCCTGGAACACCGCCGGCGCGACTGCGTCGAAGCCGAGACCTGCATCGCCCGCGTCGCGCACCGCCTTGTACAGCGAGCCGCGAAGCATGCCGACATCCACGAAGTCGTTGAAGTGCCCCGCCTGCAAACTGGCGTCCTGACGGTTGTCCGTGAAGCTCAACAGTTTCCGCGCCTTCGCGGGCAGGTCGTCCGTAGCCTGTAACTGCCGGATGGCGGAGAGCGACAAGACGGTGGTTGCGGTTGCTCGTCCACCTGTTCCCAGCACGCTGACGCGCGAGTACTCGTTGCCGCTTGACGGGTAATACACGCCGCAGTTCAGGCAGAAGTTCAGCGCCGCCGGCACGAACTGGAAGGCAGCGCCTCCCACGCCCGGCCGACCGTCCGGCAGTAGGCTGACGGGCGATGGGACTCGCTCGCGCTTGTCGTACTTCACGCGCAGCTCGCCGTTCTTCTCCTCGAGCCAATCCTCCGGCAATGCCTGAAACTCCTCGAGTGAGTCCTTCGCAGGCCATGGCCGCTCCGCGTTCATGTAGAGATATCCGGCGCTGGCGTCACCCGTGCCACGGACCTCACCCAGGCGCCTCGGCGTGAACCTCAGGCCGCCCTCGTCCTGCGCTCGCCACACGGTGTAGTACTCGTGCCCGCATTCGCGGCAGAACGCCAGCGGCAACAGCACCTTCTGGGGCTCCCCTGGCACCAGTTTCTGTGCCCGCAACGTCACGTACCGTTCGCCTGGTGGTTCGGGCGAGGCGTACACGGTGTCGCCCCGGTTGTAGAACTGGTGCAGCCGGAACGCGAACGCCCGCAGCGGCCGGTTGCTGGCCGGGTCGTCCACGATGTCGTACCCGGCAGTAAGCAAGCGCTGCAACGGGGCCTCTGTACTGCCCGTTGGGAGCCCCGTGAGATGCTCGAGCGCGGCAGCAACGCCGTCCGGGCCGGTGAGGCGCTGCGGCGTCTGCCGCACGAGCGTGCCCGTTTCCTCGTCCACCCGCACGCCGATGGTCGACTCCACCCACGAGCACAATGGATCCTGCACGAACTCCGAGAACGGCTTAGTGATCAGCGACTCGACGGCCTGCACGCTGGCGGCCAACCGCTCGGGCAGGCTGGCGTCATCGAGGTCGATGGGGGCCGTGATGCGTCGGAGGGTTTCGCCGACCACGTGTTCGGCCTTCACGTCGTCACCGAACACCTTGGTGGCGACGCGCGCCACCTCCTCGCGCTGCTCGCGGATGCCGCCGCGGCTACCCATGGTGGCCGACGTACCGATGCACTGCAGGTCGGGCCCGCCCATGCGGTCGCGGACGCGGCGGATCAGCATGGCTACGTCTGCACCCTGGCGACCGCGGTACGTGTGCAACTCGTCGAACACCAGGTACTTCAAGCCCGACGCAGACTGAACGAGGGACTCATCCCGTCCCCGCGTGAGGATGAGCTCGAGCATCACGTAGTTGGTCAGCAGGATGTCCGGAGGGTTCTCCTTGATGCGCCGGCGGGTTTCCTCGTCGTCTTGACCCGTGTAGCGGTTGTAAGTAACCGGCGGCGTGCTGCCGAAGCCGAATCCCAGGAACTTCTCGAGCTCACCCGCTTGGCTGTTCGCCAACGCGTTCATGGGATACACGACGATGGCCTGGATGCCCTTGCCGGACCCATGTCGAAGCACGTGGTCGACGATCGGGATGATGTACGTAAGACTCTTTCCCGAACCCGTGCCCGTCGTGACGACGTAGTTGTCGCCGCCTCGCGCGATGTCGATGGCTTCCACTTGATGCTTGTACAGATCGAGAGGCACGCCGTACTCCGTCTCGCTCTTGCCGTGACGGAAGACGTCCGCGCACAGCGGATGAAGCTTGTCGCCCTTGACGAGGTCCGGCACGCTGGCGCCGGTAGCAAAGGCCGGGTTCAGCTGCACCAGGGGCTCGGGCCAGAGCTCCTGGGTATCGAAGGCTTTCTGCACTCTGTTTGCAACATCGTGCGTCGTGACGTGGATGAAGCTGCGCGCATACTCGGAGTAGTCGCGGGTGAGTAGGTTGCGGAAGTTGAAGATGTCCACTTGTCCCCCGATGCAACTGGCGCAATCGCTCAGATAGCCTACCTGGAATGCCTCGAAGTCTTGGGGGAGACATCGCACATTCTTACGTCTGGTAGCCGATAGTCGCGCTTCCTGCGGTGCTGGCATGCTGCGGCGGACTTCGGCAAGGTCCGCAGGCCACGAGCGGCTGGACGGCGCATGTCATGCGTTTGGCGTGATCAGGATTACCTCGAAGGACAGGCAATCTCGAGCACTCCACCGAGGCAAGCGCAGTAGTTGCATCTTGAACGCGTATTTGGCGCGAGGGTGACCTCCGAGGTGTTGCGATCACCGATTGAACCTAGCCTGGCCTCCACCGGTAGCATGACCTCATGGCGCGCAGCCTGACAAAGGCTCAGAACCTCCAGCGGTTGATCGACCTTCTCAGGTCGCGTCCGATGTCGAGCCGGGACCTGGCTGGCGAGTTGGACCTCAGCCAGCGCAAGATCCAGCGCTACCTGAACGAGCTTAGTTCGGATTTTCCCGAGTTGAACCGCGATGAACGCGGCCGCTATAGCCTGCCGAAGGTCGACCGTAGTGGAGAACTGAACCGGGTCGAAGCGCTGGCTGTGCACAGCGCGACTCGACTGTTGTTGCATCACACCAGGTCGAACGAGCGGCATTATCGGAGCGCGCTACGGAAGCTGGCAACACGCTTGCCCGAGCCGGCGCGGCTGCAATTGGAGCGTAGTCTCGAGCGCCACAAGTCGAAGACCGGCGAGCCTAGCCAGCGAAACCTCGAGCTGGTGGCCGAGGCCTGGTTCAGTGGTCGGGTGATGAAGTTCAGTTATACGGCTCCCATCGGTAGTGGCAAGCCGCATCCTTACGTGTTCGAGACCTACTTCGTCGAGGTGAGCCCGATCAACTTGCTGACCTACGTCATCGGGTTGGAACGCAGTCACTTCAAGCATCAGGTGACTCTGTTGATTGATCGCATATCGAACGCCTCGTTGACCGATGAGCAGTATCAGATCCCAGCAGAATTCGATGCCAGTGCCTATTTGGAGCACGCCTGGGGCATCGTCGGTGGCAAGAAGATCGAGGTGCTGATCCGGATTTCGGAGCAGGGGGCGCGCCACTTGGACGAGAGCTTCGTGCGGGCGGCCGTGGTGGAGGAGATCAGCGAGGAGGGTGACCTTTTCTTACGGCTCACTGCTGGGGTAGATAAGCACGGCATCCCTATCGATTTGATTCCCTGGTTGCTCAGTTGGGGCGAGCAGGTCGAGGTTCTCGAGCCCGTTGAGTTGCGCGCGTACGTGGCGAGTCGGCTGGGCGAGGCCGCTCGCCAGTACGGCGGGACTAGCTCTTAACCGAGGCGAGCACAATCAAGCAGACTTACCTGCCTCCGGGGAGGCGAAGTCCCTGGTTTGACGTCACACCGCGTCATTACTTGTCGCGTACCGCGGCTACGGTGGTCCTAGAAACACTAGGGAGGAAGCCGTGTGAAGTTGTTATCGCTGAACGCAACCGATGGCGGAACGAGGCTCTACCCGCGTTTCTTTAGTCGGCTGGGTGACTTGGCGCCGGACGTCGTCACGCTTCAGGAGATGCGGCGTCAGCAAGTTGGTTATTGGCGGCGTGGCCTGGCCGAGCGCGGCTATCAGGTGGTTGACAGTTTCGAGTTGGCTGATAGGTTCGGTGTGGCGCTGGACGGCGGCTTTCGGCTCGATGGCCTGCTGTTGGCTAGCCGCTGGCCTTTCGAGGTTCTGGATCCAACGCGTTGGGATTTGCCTTGGCCGGAGCGAGCGCTGTCGGCGGTGGTGGCGGGCCCGGGCGGCAAGTTCGCGGTTCACACGGTTCACGTGCCGAACGCTTCGACTGGCATCACACTTTATCGGAAGGACAGGGAGGCTGGTGCTGATCGGTTGGCGAAGAAGACGGAGACTTTCGAAGGTGTTTTTGCCGGCCTGGCCGAGTCGCCGGAGCTTCCTAAGGTGTTGACTGGTGATTTCAATACGCCGCGTTTCGAGCGGCCTGATGGGGAGGTGGGTTACTGGGAGGAGTCGTGCCCTGCGGCGTTGAGGCCGGTCTTGAGGGACCGTTGGCTTGCGGCTGAGCGCAACGTTATTCAGGGCCTTGGCAAGTACGGCATGTATGACGTGTTCCGTGGCTTGCATGGCTATGAGAGGGAGGCTTTCAGTTGGGAGGCGACGAACAAGGTGTCGCGCTACCGTTACGATCATGTCTTCGCTTCGGAGGTCTTCAAGCCGGTTGCTTGCGAATACTTGCATGAGTTCAGGCTGAATTCCAGTCATCACGCGGGGATCTTGGCGGACTTGGAGCTTCGGTGAGTACGTATGATTGCGAGGTGCGTAGGAACCGTTGCGGTTCCGGTGCAGATGGCGCTATTCGAAGAGCTGCCCTCAGACACATCTTCCCTCAGAGGGGAGTACCGCCCCTCGGCAATTGCCCACGCGGGTGTACTTTCAACGCGCCGATGTAGCATCCTGTAGTAGGAGGAGCCCATCCTGACTGTCACCGAGATGGAACCAGCGTTTTACGTCCTGCCGGACCCGCGTGAGGTACCGAACTACGGCCCTACGCAGGCCGCGCGGTACTTGCGTATGAATGTTTCCACGCTCCGCACGTGGTTCTTCGGCCGTCCATACGAGACGACGGCTGGCCGCTCTCACTTCGATCCCTTGATCCGCCCGGCAAGCGAGGTTCCGAAGCTGTTGTCGTTCAACAACCTCATCGAAGCGCACATGCTGCTTGCGCTGCGGCGCGTCCACGAGGTGCCCATGAGTGCTGTACGTGAGGCACTCGACGTGGCGGCGGAGCGCCTTGGCGTTGGAAGGCCCCTTCTGCTAGACAGCCTGGGGACGGCGTTCGGAGAGATCTTCATCGAGCAGTACGGCCGCGTCGTGCACCTGCGGCGCACCCAGCAGATCGCACTCGAGGATTATTTCGAGGCGCACCTGCAGCGGGTAACTCTCGACCAGCTCTTCACACCCACGGAGTTCTTCCCGTTCCCGCGAGCGTCAACGGTGTTCCTTGGCGAGGATGGCGACCGCCCCATCTCGATCAACCCGCGCCGGGGCTTTGGGCAACCGGTGATAGCAGGCACCGGTATTCAGACAACCGTGATCGCCGAGCGTATGAACGCCGGTGAGGACGAGCACTTCCTCGCTGAAGACTACGGCCTAACGACGGCCCAGATCCGTGCCGCAATCGTCTTTGAAGAAGCCGCCTGAACCGCTCGAGTTCTTCGTCGATCGAAGCCTAGGGCGGATTGTGTTCCCCGGCATTCTGCGCAAGCACGGACTGCCAGCGCGCGTGCACGATGAGATCTTCTCGCCTGACACTCCAGACGAGGAGTGGATCACCCAAGTAGCAGCCTGGGGACTCGTCGCGATTACGCGTGACAAGCGGATCGGAAGCACACCAACCGAACTGCACGCGGTGTTCGCCGCGGGTCTTCGGCTGATCGTGATCGTAGGCGGGAGCGTCCCAGCGGACGAACTCGCACACAACTTCGTCAAGGCGCATTCATCGATCCAGAGATTCGTGGCGAAGCATCCGGCGCCCTTCATTGCGAAGCTCTCGCGGCCAGCGTCCGCCTCAGTGCTGAAGCGCGGAGGGCACGGGGAGCTCCGGATTTACAAGTCGCGCGAGGATCTTTCGACCCAGTTCGGAGGGGGCTGAGCGAGCGCCGTACCGCCGAGTCCGATGCTAGACATCATCGTGCCGATCTACGCCGAGCAGCCGGTCGGTTGGGTGCCCCGCGGTGCCGTCGGTCCGTGCGGTGGGCTCCTCACTGCCCGGCCCGTCCACGATCCCCTACAATCGAAGCATGGCATTCGCACCTTCCAAGATGCAGTTGACCAGCAGGGCCTTCGGGTCACTAGGCGCTATCCCTAAGCGCTACACGGGGGAAGGGGACGACGCATCTCCACCGCTCGCGTGGCAGGGCGCTCCAGAGGGAACCAAGTGGTTCGCGATCTTCTGCCACGATCCAGACGCGCCAAAGGTAGAGCACGGGAGTTACGGCTTCGTGCACTGGGTGCTTTACAACCTGCCCGCATCCACGACCAACCTGGCGGAAGGAACCCGAGAGGGTACGCAGGGCCGCAATGACTTCGGCGGCACGGGGTACGGCGGACCGATGCCGCCCCCGGGCCATGGGCCTCACCACTACTACTTCTGGGTGCTGGCCCTGGACACCGACACCGAGTTCGAGGCGGGCCTCGATCTTGCGGGGCTCTTGCGTGCTGCCGAGCCGCACCTGCTGGGGATGAACCGGCTGATCGGTACCTACCAGATCGGCTGACGGTCGAGCTGGCCCGGTGTGGCCAGTGTCATGCGTCGCCCTCGGCTCGTCGTGACAAGCCGGCTAAGGAACTTTGCCTTCGGCGTCTTCAGAGGGCGTTTGTCGTTTTCTCACCTGGAGTCTTCTGACATGGGCAACGGCCTGGCATGGCTAACGCCCACGACTCGGCTTCAGAACTTCCTCCCGCCCTCGCCTCAAGGCCGAAACACCACGTCCCCGTGCCACTCCAAGTATTCGCGTCCTGGCCTGTCCTCCTGGCGCGTGGGCACCACGCTTAATGGCTGGTTCTGGAAGCGGTAATAGTCCCTGCCGTTCGCGTACTCCGTGTCTAGCCGGCTCGAGACGTGGAACTTGAGGTTGCTGTCGACGGTCACGTAGCCGAGGTCGAACAGGCGGTGGATGTCGGCTCTGAGGGTCAGGCCGTTCGTTACGAGGTGGGGGCCTTCGTTGGCGTAGGGCCTGATGTGGGCGGCCTCGAGGACGGGCACCACGCGTTCGCCGGTGACGGCGCAGCGTTTGTCGTACGCGTCCAGGACGCTCAAGCGGAAGGCGCCTTGGCCGAGGCGGTGCCTGATGAGCCTGGGCTCCGAGTACCGCGCACGTTGGTCGGCCGCGAAGAGGCCGCCCTGCGTGGGTTCCTGGATGGTTGGCCCGGTCTTGGTGCGGGGGTCTGCCAGGCGTTCCACGACGGTGTCCCAGAGCCGCGCCCCGATCTCGTCGGCGGTCGAGTACCGTTTGCCGCGCACGATGTTCCTGGCCCAGTCGGCGGGCGGGTCCACCCACAGCTCCTCGGGGAAGAAGAACGGCTCGGTGAGGATGGTGCAGCCGATCTCTGGGTCGGGTGAGTCGTCACGGCGATACTTACGCATCCTCGCTAGGAGCGTGTGCGCGTCGGGCGTGCCGTTGGCTTCGCCGAATGCCTGCCAGGCCAGGGATACGGGCGCCGTCACGTACCGGACGAAGAACCCGCCGCCAACGATAGACCAGTAGGGGCTCTTGGCTTTGAAGAGGAACGGCTCGCCCGGTTCGAGCGACTTGAACGGTTGGCCGGCGCTGGGCCACCAGAAGTTGACCTCGTCCGGCGCGAGGTCGCGCAGGTACGTGTACCAATCGTGGTCTGTAAGGCCCAGGAACAGGTTCATGGATGGCGGCTTCCTGTGGCGATATTAGCGGTTTTCAGGTGTGTGGTGGCCGGCCGAGAACCGAGCTTCACTCCGGCCGGCGAGCAGCGGTCTCGCCAACCGCGGCCCCCGATCGCGCGGTGCAACCCAACTGTACTTCGGGAAATTGGATGTCCCCCAACCGAGGGAAACCAGGTTTCCCCTGGACAGTGTCACGAATATCCGCTGGATGACTTTGGTGCATTCGGGAGCGGTTCTCGGTGCTGCGCTGGCCCGTGGAGCGGGTATTCATCACCAAGAACGAGGTAAACCTCCTCGCGATCGCAGGCGACCTAGCGTCGGGCGCCGACCCGACCGACGCTGGGCCTCATCCGAGAGGCTGGTTCCTGGGCCAAGTCCTCGCCTACAATTAGGACATGTCCGAAGATCTAACGCCCACAGGTGGCCCTGTTTTTCAGCTGAAGGTCACCCTTGAAGGGATCAGGCCGCCCATCTGGCGCACTCTGCAAGTTCGAGCCGGCATGACGCTGGCCGAATTTCACGATCTGTTGCAGGTAGCGTTTTACTGGTGGGATTACCACCTGCATGAGTTCACTGCCGGCGGTCACGAGTACGGCGTCGAAGATCCGGAATGGCCACGTGGCGTTCGGGATGAGAGGGCCTACACCATAGGGTCAATTCTCAAGAAAACTAAAGATACGATGATGTACGAGTACGATTTCGGTGACGGTTGGCGGCACAAGATCGTGCTGGAGAAGATCTTCGAGCCCGATCCTACGACTAAGTACCCCAGGTGCATCAAGGGCAAACGCAGCGCTCCACCCGGAGATTGTGGCGGCATTGGAGGGTACATGAACCTGTTGGCCGTGCTCGGCGATCCGGAACACGAGGAACACGCTGAGTACCTCGAGTGGGTGGATGACTCGTTCGACCCTGAAGCGTTCAGCCTAGAGGAGATCAACGCGGCGCTTGGTGTTGTCTGACGGTTCGCGCGCCACACTTAGCCCGTGTTTCGCCGCCTTGCCCACGGTTCGGTAGCTATCCTGATCGGCGCTTTCGGTTGCCCAGGTAGGCGTGCCCAAGGGCGTCTTCGAAGAACTCCAGTACTCGTTTCTGCGTCTGGATCTCTCGTTCGCCGACCTCACCGTTCATGCGGGGGCCTTCCCCTAACTCTCATCGTAGAACAGCTCGACGTACTCGCTATAGATGAAACGGCGATTACGCTTCTGTCCGGTTATTTCGTGCAGCACGCCGTGCGCGACGAGCTGCGCGACCAGATTGTTGGCAGCGGGGTAGCTCGTCTCATTCAGGTCCTGGATTTCGGTCACGGCCACGATCGGATGCTGGTAGAGATGTTCTAGCACACGATGTCCGTTGCCGGCCGCGCGGCCAAGAGCGTCGGCGATGAGCTGCCTGTGGCGCTCGCGCAACGACAGGATGCGGCCGGCCGTCTCGGTGGCTTGCTGGCTTACTTCGTAGACGCCCGTTAAGAAGAAGATCAGCCACTGCTCCCAGGCGCCCTGGTCCCGCACCGCCTGCAGATGATCGTAATACTCCTGGCGATGGCGCTTGAAATAATGCGAGAGATACAGTACCGGCTTTAACAGAACCTGCTTCTCACACAGCAGGAATGTGATCAGCAGCCGCCCGATCCGGCCGTTGCCGTCGAGGAAAGGATGGATGGTTTCGAACTGGGCATGGGCTAGGCCGATTCGAATTAAGAGTGGCAGCGGCGACTCGTCGTGCAGGAAATCTTCAAGTTCGCCCAGCAGACGGGGCAATTCATGCGGTGGAGGAGGCACGAAGGTCGCCTGATCGAGCGTACAGCCGCCGGGACCAATCCAGTTCTGACTTGTGCGCAGCTCGCCGGGCGACAGGTGTTGCCCGCGGACACCGGCTAGTAGCCGATCGTGGATCTCTCGTATCAGCCGCACCGATACCGGTAGGGTAGCCAGCCGCTCGAGCCCGTAGTTCATGGCATTGACGTAGTTGAACACCTCGTCAACGTCATCCGGATGAGCTGCCGAGAAGATGCGGCCTCCGCTGTTAGCACGTCCTGGAGCGAGCTTTGTGTACCCTCTATCTGGCTGGATAGCACCGCCTCCTTGCGGACGTACATAGCAACGAAGGGATCGGGATGCGGCAGGGTCAGGATTGAACCATCGAGTCGACCCAGTGCACGGTCGGCTTGGGAGAGCAGAGCTTGAAGTTCACCCTCTATTCGAATGGGCGGATCAGGTGGCAGCGGCGCCGGCAAGAATGCCTGATATCCACCTTTGCCGGACATAGCGGCCGGCACGATCGGCGGGATCGGCGAGCGTCATAGGAAACGCTGCCTTGCGTACAGGCGGTTCATGGCTACATAGTAACGGCTGCCTTTACCATGGACAAGGTTTATGGCCATGTGAAAGCTGGCCTTCACCAAAGCAGTTCACCGAAGCGGAGTCGGTCATTGGCTTGCGGCGGATATCGTCGACCCGGTACTGCATGGCAGCATCTCTCGAGCTCGTTGGACCCTCCGGACACACGCGTACTCAAGGTATTCCGTCCTTTAAGAACGCGCTTCCTCCTTTAGGACTCGCTCTCCCGATTGTGGCTTCTACCGGCGCACCTCGCGCTGGAACGGGCGATGATGGCCGCAACGGATGGCGCTCGTGTACTCCCCTAACGCGCAGCAACGTGCCGCGATCGAGTGGCGTGGCGGGCACGCGTTGGTGTTGGCGGGCGCCGGCACCGGCAAGACGTTCACCATCATCGAGCGCGCCCGGAGCCTAATCGGGGACGGTGTCGACCCGGCCAGGATCGCGCTGCTGACGTTCACGCGCCGCGCGGCTCAGGAGATGCGCAGCCGCATCGGGACCCGCCACCATGGCCTCTTCGCGGGGACGTTCCACGCGTGGGCCATCCACCTGATGCACGCGCGCCGCGACCTGCCCGTGAAGCCGCACGAGTGGACCATCATCGATCGCGGTGATCAGCTGCAGGTGCTGAGGCGCATCAAGGTTCAACTCATCCCCAAGGGGCAGTTGCGGCTTTTCCCCTCCCCTGCCGAGGTGCTTGACTACGTGAGTTATGCGCGCAGCACGCTCGTGTCCGTCGAGGCGTACCTGGAGAAGTTCACTGAGCTCGGCGGCGAGCAGACCAAGTTCGTTGGGGCTGCCGTGCTGAGGTACGACGAGTACAGGAAGTCGCGCCGCTACTTGGATTTCGACGACATCCTCGAAGTTCTGGCCGACTCGTTGACGCAAGACCCTAAGCTGGCCGAGAAGGTCGCCACGCGGTACGACGAGGTTCTCATCGACGAGGGGCAGGACCTTAACCCGTTGCAGTGGAAGATCATCGACGCGCTGGTGCCGCACACGCGCGTTTTCATGGTGGGCGACGACGGGCAGAGCATCTACGGTTTCAGAGGGGCCGACTTCGAGTCGATCCACTCATTCACGAAGCGCGTGCTGGGCGGCACGGTCCTAAGGCTGGAGGAGAACTACCGCAGCGGCCAACGCATCCTCGACATGGCGAACTGGTTGCTCGAGCAGAGCCCCCTTGACTACGACAAGCACCTGGTTGGCACTCGCGGCGAGGGCGAGAAGCCTGTCATGCGGCACTTCGCGTCGGCCTTCGAGGAGGCCGACTGGGTAGCGAATACCATCCTGCAGGCGCATAACGCGGGGGACGCGTTCGGTACGAACAAGATCCTCATGCGCACCATGAGCGCGGCGCGGGAGATCGAGGCAAGCTTGGTGGAGAAGGGCATCCCACACGTGGTGATCGGTGGCACGAGCCTGTTCGCACTATCTCACACCAAAGACCTGTTGGCGCTGGTGCGTGCCACCACCAACGTCAGGGACGAGCTCGCGTGGATGCGTTACTTGACGCTATTCAGGGGCGTGGGTGATGTGACGGCCGACCGCGTGGTGTCGAGGCTGATGGAGTGCAGCACCATCGCCGAGGCGCGACTCGTGATCGAACAGGAACTCGACCGGCGCGCGCTAGAGGTGCTGGCGCCAATCCGCGCAGTGGCGCAACACCCCACCGAACCCGGTCGGGCGTTAGCCGCGGCGTTGGCGACGATGGAGCCCACGTTCGAGCAGCAGTACAAGGAGGAGTGGCCGAAGCGCCGGCCCGACATGAAGCTGATGGTAAGCCTCGCTGAGCGTCGCAGCGACCTGAACGATTTCATCGAGACGTACACGCTCGACCCGATTCACGGCACGCAGGCGAGCACGTCAGGTGGCGACGTCGTGACCCTGATAACCGTACATAGCGCCAAAGGGTTGGAGGGAAAGCGTGTGTTCATCCCGCAGGCGCAGTTCGGGATGTACCCGTTCGTGCGTAGCCTTGGGAGCGAGGCGGAAGTAGAGGAGGAGCGCCGCATTCTGTATGTCGCCATCACACGCGCGCAGGACGAGTTGTTGTTGAGCAACTCCCGGGGCGGTTATGTGGGGTTCCAAACGAGCGGCGCGGCGCCCGCGTTCTTAGAGGAGGTGCCCGACGCGTTGATGGATCATGTTGGTGAGGCGACGTTGTCGACGAGAAGGCCCGCGCCGCTAGTTGATCTGGACGAGTGGGGTTGACGGGCTGGCCCTCAACCGCTCTGCGCAACCCATCTATACTGCCCGAATATGAACCCTTACCTAACCGTAGCGATCAAAGCGGCCCAGGCAGCGGCCGCCATCCACCGGTTCCACGCGGCGGACAGCGACAAGCAGGTCGACACCAAGGCGAACTACGCCGACATCGTCACCAAGGTCGACAAGCTGAGCGAGGAGCGCGTTAGAGAGGTCATATCCGCCGCGTACCCGAGCCACAGCGTCCTCGGCGAGGAGGAGGGAGAGCACGAGGGCGCCGACGCCAGTCACCGCTGGATAGTGGATCCGCTCGACGGCACCACGAACTACGCCAGCGGCTTCCCTTTCTACAGCGTCTCTATCGCGCTCGAGGTCGAGGGTCGGTTGGAAGTGGGTGTGATCCTGGACAGCGTACGGGGTCAGCTCTACTCCGCCGTACGCGGCAAGGGTGCGCAGATGAACGGTGCGCCCATCCAGGTAAGTAGCACTTCCAGCGTCGATAGGTCGGTTTTGTCGACGGGCTTCAACGCCATCGAGAAGGATATCGATGTCAACCTTCCTGCCTTCGGCCGTGGAGTGCGGCAGGCCAGGGCCGTCAGGCGGGCGGGCTCCGCGGCGCTGGACCTGTGCATGGTGGCCTCCGGCCAGACCGACGGCTTCTGGGAGCTGAAGCTCCATTCGTGGGACGTTGCGGCGGGGATCCTCATACTTAGCGAAGCCGGTGGCCGGGTGACCGACCAGCATGGTGAAGAGTACGAGTTGGGCAGCGCCGTCATGGTGTCGAGCAACGGCCTCATTCACGACGAGCTGCTCACCATGCTGGCGCTGCCGGACAGCTGGTAGCGGCGCGGCCCTCGCCAACTCGAAGGTAGTCCATACCGCGGGGTCGGCCCTCGTGCCTTCTTGCGTTACTCCAACAGTGTTCCTCTCGACGACGCTCACGTTGCGGCGCACTGTGGCCGCTAGTCAGGTCTGCCGCCCGCAACAGTCAGGTAGCATGCCGACCGGATGACAACGAAGGGGCACTTCACAGAACCGACCACTGATTACTGGCAGCGCTTCGTGCACGAAGAGGAACTGCCAGAGGGGGTGCGCAGCGGTGACGGTCCGTGGCGTTACGGTTACCCGGCGAGGCTCCCCGATGGGCGTTTCCTGGTTCTGCCCATCCGGCAAGTCGCGGCCGACCAGGCGCTGGCCGTCGCGTCGCTTATCAGCAACCACGCTTCCCTCGAGGTAGTCGAGGCGCTGGGCGAGATGCTCGCCCGCTTCCTGGCGCCTTACTCGCCGGAGGTGGTCGTTGGCATGCCAACGCTCGGGCTGGCTTTTGCTCCTGTGGTCGCCAAGGAGCTGCGTCTCGAGCGGATAGTGCCGCTTGGTTACTCGCGTAAGTATTGGTATGAGGAGGCGCTGTCGGCGACGGTGCGGTCGATTACGGCTCCGGATGATGCCAAGCGCGTTTACCTCGACCCGAACCTGGCACCGCTCCTGCGTGGCCGTCGTGTCGTGTTGGTCGATGACGTCGTGAGCAGCGGCACGACGCTCGACTTACCTTGGCGCTTGGTCGAGTCGGTGGGTGCCGAAGTGTTGGCTTGCGGTGTAGTCATGCGGCAGGGTGATCGTTGGGCCCGTACCTTGGGACCCGATCGGGCGGCGAAGGTCGTTGGGGTGTTCGACACCCCGCTGCTCACGGCCGTGCCGGACGGCTGGGTGAGGCGGGGCCTCAGCGGCGAAGTGACGTGACCAGCTACGTGCGGCGAGCGCACCGTCGTGAGCGACTGATTCCCCACGCCGACACGGACTTCGCCCCGCGCCGGCACGGACTTCGCCCCGCGCCGGCACGGACCTCGCCCCACGCCGGCACGGACCTCGCCCCACGCCGGCCGTGACCCGATGAAGGTCGAACGAAGCGGGTTGAAGATGACCCCGGCGGCGCTGCCGTCTCTCACGAGCAACGGTAGACTCGGTGATCATGCAGCGTTCTTCGTTGGGACCCGAGGCGGAAGGCGACGCCACCCGCGAGCTCGGCCGCGTAGTGTTCGAGCGATCGCTCGCCGAGCTCGGTAGAGAGCTGGGCGCCGGTAACCTCACCTCGGAAGCGGTCGTGAGTGCCTACCTCGAGCGAATCCGAGCGCTGGACCAAGGCGGCCCGCGCCTGGGCTCCGTCATCGAGACGAATCCCGATGCCCTGGGCGTCGCCCGCGAGTTGGATGCCGAGCGGCGTGCCAAGGGAGCGCGGGGGCCGCTCCACGGCGTACCCATCCTGCTCAAGGACAACATCGACACCGCCGATGCTACCCGCACCGCCGCCGGTTCCTTGGCACTCGCCGAGTCGTTCGCCCAGCAAGACAGCGGCGTGGCCGCGCGGTTGCGAGCGGCAGGCGCGGTACTGCTTGGCAAGGCCAACATGTCGGAGTGGGCCAACTTCCGGTCCACGCGTTCCGTCTCCGGCTGGAGCGGCCGTGGCGGTCAGTGCCACAACCCTTACGCGCTGGACCGCAGCCCGAGCGGCTCGTCCAGCGGCTCCGGCGCGGCGGTGGCCGCCAGCCTTTGTTCTGGGGCCGTTGGTACCGAGACCGACGGTTCCATCGTGGCGCCCGCCTCGGCGAACGGGGTCGTCGGCTTCAAGCCGACGGTCGGACTGGTCTCACGCGCCGGCATCATCCCCATCGCTCACAGCCAGGACACGGCCGGCCCAATGGCGCGTACGGTGGAAGACGCTGTGCTGTTGCTAGCGGCCATGCAGGGGTCCGACCCGCGCGATCCGGCCACTGCCGACGTTCCGGCTAGCGGTCTGATCGATCCGGTCGAGGTGTTGCGGCTCGACGGGCTAGAGGGCGTGCGGCTGGGCATACTGCGGGGGTTCGTGATCGCTCACCCCGAGGTGGAGCGGCAGTTCGAGGCCCTGCTCGGCGTGCTGCGGGCCGCCGGCGCGCACTTGGTCGACGACTTAGCCATGCCACACCTCGGCGAGTGGCGTGATGCCGAGACCGAAGTACTGCTCTACGAGTTCAAGCACGGCCTCGACGCCTACCTGGGTGGCCTGCCTGAAAGTGGGCAGCCCAGGACGCTCGAGGAACTAATAGAGTTCAACCTTGCCAGCTCCGGTCGCTCCATGCCCCTATTCGGCCAGGAACTCCTCATTATGGCGCAGGCGAAGGGGCCGCTCACGGAGTCCACTTACCTCGAGGCCCTTACCACCGGCCGCCGCATGTGCCGCGAGGATGGCATCGACGGGCTACTCGCTAAGCACGGCCTCGACGCGCTTATCAGCCCGACGATGGGCCCAGCCAGCCTCATAGACCAGGTACTCGGAGATCCGAAGCGGCCCGGCGGCTCGGCTGCCGGCCCTGCCGCGGTGGCAGGCTACCCTCACGCGACCGTGCCGGCGGGTACGGTTCACGGCCTGCCGTGGGGCCTCTCCATCTTCAGTACTGCGTGGCGCGATGCCCAGGTGCTGCGTTACGCCTACGCCTTCGAGCAGGCGACGATGGCGCGGCGCGTCCCGCGGCTGTTGGCCACGGTGGAACTGCAACCTGGGGCGGCGGTGTGAGCCGCTGCGGCCGGGGGGCCGCCTCCGGCCACGAAAGCGCTCGACGGTGAGGAGTTCGGGCGGCCGTCGACCACCTGGGGAACTGGCCAGCATGGCACGCTGTGACCAAGATGCGCGCTGGTTCCCTTGCGAGAGGGGAGCTGGTATCAAGACTGGAGGGTCTCCCAGTGCACGATAAGTTCAAGTTGGACCGTTTCCTCGCCGCCCAGGCCGACACGTACGGTTCGGTGGTCTCCGAACTAGCCGCCGGGCATAAGCGCACTCACTGGATGTGGTTCATCTTCCCGCAGGCCGCCGGGCTGGGCCACAGCCCTACTTCGGAGTTCTACGCCATCCGGTCCAGTGCCGAAGCCCGCGCCTTCCTTGACCACCCAGTACTCGGTGAGCGTTTGGTTGAGTGTGCCAACCTGCTGCTCGCAACGACTGGGCTAGCCGCGTTAGAGATCTTCGGCTCACCAGACGACTTGAAGTTGCGGTCGAGCATGACGCTCTTCGCGTCCGTTGCAGGTCCAGGGAACGTGTTCGACAAGGTGCTGGAAAAGTTCTATCAAGGCCTGCATGACGCAGCCACGATGGCGATCCTTGCGAGCTGGTCGGGTGAAACCACCGCGTGAACGCCAAACGGATGGACTCTCCTGTCGGACGTGGTGCCGTCCCGGCCGGTGGTGCCGGCCTTGCTGTGGGCCAGGGGCCTCAGGCTGAAGGCTAAACGAGCGTAGCGGCGTAGTCACCGAAGCTGTCCGCGTTTGCGACCAAGCCTTGGGACGGAGCACTTATGAATCTCCCACTCTCAAGTCCCGTGATCACTGGCCCTGGTGATCGCCGGACTCGGAGAGGCCCCGCCTCCCTGCGTCATACTGACCCTCATGCCGCATAGTTCACGCGGAGGCCAACCCGCGTCCGATGACCTCGTCACCCAGGCGATAAAGCCGGAGCTGTGGCTGCTCGATCCTGAGGTCGTGCATCTGAACCACGGTTCGTACGGCGCGGTGCCCACGCCTGTTCTGGCGGCGCAGCGCCACGCGGCCGAGGCCGTGGAGCGCAGCCCCGAGCGGTTCTACCGCACCGAGCTGGCGGTCCAGATCGACGCCGTCAGGCGCCTCGTGGCCGAGTGGCTCAAGACCGACCCAGACGGCCTCGTGCTGGTGCAGAACGCTACGGAGGCGGTGCAGGTGGCGCTCTCGAGTTTGCGGCTGCCCCCGGGATCCGAAGTCGTTTACACGGACCACGCCTATGCCTGGGTCAAGGCGGCGATCGCTCGCGAGTGTGCGGACAGGGGCGCCGTGCCGCGGTGCGTCGAGTTACCGGACCCGAACGGCCTGACGGAGCCCGAGTTCGCCTCTGCGCTCGTCGCGGCCCTCGAGCGTGCGCTGAGCGAGCGCACGGCTTTGGTGGTTCTCGACCAGATCACTTCGGCTTCGGCCCTGAGGTTGCCGATGGAGGCTGTGTGCGCCGAACTGGGGGACCGGGTTCCCATCCTCATCGACGGCGCGCACGCCCCCGGCCTCATCGACGCGCCCGTGCCTGCCGGTGTGGCCTTCTGGCTCGGCAACCTCCACAAGTGGGCGTTCGCGGCGCGGACCGCGGCCGCGCTCGTGGTGGCGCCGCAGTGGCGCGAGCGGGTACGGCCGCTCGTGGCCAGCGCAGGCGCGGCGCGCGGTTTCCCTGCGTCGTTCAGCTACTTGGGTACGCAGGACGCCACGGCCTACCTCGCGCTCCCGACTTCCCTCGACTTCCCGACCGCGCATCTTGGGATGACGTTCAACCGGCTGCGAGAGCGCAACGCGGCGGTGCTCGAGCTCGGCGCCGGCCGGCTGGCGGACGCGCTGGGTTCGCCCATGCCGGTAGCGACGGGTCTGCCACTGCGGACGGTGTCCCTCAACCGGAGCGGTGGTGACGCAGAGGCGGCGGAGCTGGCCGGCCGGCTGCGGGAGATGGGCGTCGAGGTGGCGATAACCTCGCTGCGCGGGCAACTGTACGCGCGCATCTCCGTGCAAGCGTACGTGGGCGTGGAGGACTTCGACCGGTTGGCGGCGGCGTTGGGCGTGCTCGGTCTGTTGCGCTAAGTGGCTCCGCTGCCAAGGCAGAGCGCCCGAAGGCGTAGCATGTCGTTTTCTTCCTGCTGGCGATGCTACCCCGGTTGTGCGGCGTGGCGATCGTGCGGCAGTTGGTGCGGGTAGCACCAAGTCTCGAGACAAATCGGCCGCTCGAACCAAATGCACGCCGCATCGAGCCGCCGCCGGAACGGGCAGTGCCGACAGCTACTCGGTAACTTGCTGCGCCGCCTTACGCGTGTTGGCTTCAATGGCGAAGAGGACCCCGATGCTCTCGCCGGCGGCCACAATAAAAAGACCGTTGAGAACGATGACAAGGCTGAAGATCAGGGTTTCGAAACCTCCGAGGAAGCCGAAGCGTAGGCCGGGCGAAAATCCACCCGCGAAAGCGGCGATCACGCCCAGGCCTACGAGAACCCAGCCAACGAAACGCAAGATGTTCGACACGGCCGTAAGAACAGGAAATCTGGACAACGGTCTATCCTCCTCGAATTTTGTGTTGTGCGATTCTATCGATTCCCCTTCATTTGACGCAAGTGCGCAAGAACCAGCAGTGCCACTCAGTTTCACTGTTGGAGGCCTGCTGCGGTCTGAGCGTTGGGTGTTCAGTCGAGGCGTAGCAACAAGGGCGAGTCATCTCAAAAGTAAATCGTACCGGGGTTGGGGTGGTTGACTCATTAGTCTTTCGTACCCGGGGTGGGTGGGAAGGGTTGTCGGATGGTACCGGATGCGGTACCATCAACCTCCTGACGTGATAGGGGAGCATGGGGAAATGCGACAAGCTGCTTGACAAGGCACGAAACTCCCAAGCTAGCGTCACGTTCAAGGAGCTTTGCCGTCTCGCCGAGTGCTTCGGCTTCGCATTGGCCCGGACGAGGGGTAGCCACCGTATCTACAGGGCGCCGGGTGTTCAGGAGACGGTGAACCTTCAGCCCATGTCGAACGGGAAGGCGAAGGCTTACCAAGTACGGCAGGTGTTGAAACACATCGATGTGCAATGAGGACAGGACGGGTAGCCGTGGATCAGATCGACCGATACAGCATCCATCTCTTCGCTTACGAGCAGGACGGCACGTTCCTCGCCGTGTGTCCGGAGTTTCCAGGCGTGTCGGCGTTCGGCGATACCCGTGAGGAGGCCATCGCAGAGGTGCGGATCGCTCTTGAGCTTGCAGTTGAGACGTACCTTGATGAGGGCTGGCCCTTGCCGGCGCCAGAGGGGGTCCCTGATGAGGAACTTCCCAGCGGTGAGTTCCGCGTTCGGCTTCCTCGCTCCTTGCACGCGCAACTGGCGCGACGCGCAGCTGGGGAGGGTGTCTCGCAGAATCAACTCGTCGTGTACTACTTGGCGGCTGGCCTCGCGAAGGCGGACGCCTTGGACCGAGTAGAGCGTGAGCCTCAGCGACTTCCGGAGGTTACGCGATAGAACTCGTTACCTGGTCTTGGGGCACGTCGAGGGGTTGCGCTGTGTCCTCGGTCGTCGTTGTGCTCGGTTCTCGTCGAGCTTCTCGACGGCTTCCTCCACGGGCACGAGTTGGCTAGCGTTCTTGAGTTGGAGGGGTCCGGGTTATCCGCAAAGGACTGGCCAACGCGCATGGACCTAATGCACGATTCTGCCGGTGCGTCATCGACGCCGTTCAAGGATTACGTCGAGGACGCGCCTGGTCAGTTCTTCGAACTGTTGGTAGGCGATTGGTCCCGCGTGACGGGTCTCGGGACGACCGCCGATGAGATCTCGGATTTCGTTGCCGAGCATTGCCCTGGGTGGTTGTCGCGGCTGCGCCCCCAACCACATTAATTGCCGTTTCGCGGTCCTCCTGCCGAGCTCATTGCGGTGTAGGAGTGGAGCGTCGTCTCCTCCCGACACCGGAAGTCTGGCCGCCGCCGAGAGAGACTCCGTGTCCCGCGGCCCTGAACTACCCGCGAGAGTAGGAACAGGTTGGCTCGTGCTCGACAAGCACACGGCCCGCTACCGGACTGCCCGCGCGAGTAGGGACAAATTGAAAGGACACGTAAGGACGGATGTGACGGCCCTCTAGCGTGCCCAACCTCCTTCCCTCTATCATCCACGCATGGGAAAAAACTGTCGTGCTGCAGCGAACCGCCTGTTCGCGCTCTGCTGCCTGTTGCTCATGGGATCGAGCCTCGCGTTCGCGCAGGGCAAGCTCAACTTCGACCCCGTCGACGGTTCCGTCGGCACGCACGTTACGGCGGTGGCGACAGGGCTCGAGCCGGGAACTACCGTCACCCTCGCCTGGGAGAGCGCGGCTGCGCAGTGGAATGTCGATCCGGACGGTCGCTTCTTGGGCATTACTGCAGAGGCGACGCTCACCACGCTCGGCGAGGCAGTGATAGGTGCTGACGGCGGCGCCACCTTCGCCTTCACGGTGCCGGAGGACTTCGGTTACATGCACAACGTGTTCGTGCTCTCAGGCGGCGCCAAGGTTGCACGGCAGGGCTTCACAGTGGTGCCCGAGTTGAGCATCGAGCCGACCTCGGGGCCGGTCGGCACGCCGATCACCGTCACGTTGACGGGCGTTGGCTACGGGTTCTGGGAGGCTGTCTGGCACTTGCTTTACGACGATTCTCACACCGGTTGGATGTCCGCCGTATCAACTAAGGGCACTTCCGTGGCCGTGGTCCCGGCCTCGGGCGCTATCGGCCTCCACACGCTGCAAGTCTTGTCGGGAACGCATCCGGTTCCGTATCTCAACCAGCAGCAGGCGCCCATCTATAACCCACAGATCCCTACCGTCATGGGGGAAACGTTCGAGATCACGCCTGGGCCCGCCGTCACGCCTCGCGATGTGAGCGCACAATCGTTGCCCCGAGAGCAATCGGGTCAAGGAAGCAGTTCCGAGGGTCCGACACTGAGCCTCGACTACTCCTCCGGCACGGTCGGGAGCCTCATAAAGCTACACGGTTCGGGCTTCTCGGCCGGCGGCAACGCGCTGTTGACTTGGACGACCACGCGCGGGAACGACATCATCTCCGGCCTGGTCACGGCCACCGTTGACCTCGGCTCGGTGCAGGTGGGGGACGACGGCACCTTCGATACGGTGATTCCGACCCCGGACGATCTGGGTGGGCATCACACGATTGAAGCGACGCAGGGCGACACCAAGGCGGTGGCGTCTTACACGATCACCCCGAGCGTGACGGCGGTGAGCCCCAGCGTGGTCGCTCCCGGAGGCGACATCACCGTTACGGTCAAGGGAGTCGGCTGGAGCGATACCGCCAACATCTACGCGTTCGTCATGAACAACGGCTACCTCGGCTACGGCTGCGGGGTGAACAGCCACGGGGACGTGACTGTCCACCTGAAGGCGCCCGGCCGGGTGGGCACTCACTTCTTGGACATCTACCCGTCGATCTACCGTGGGGTGGTCACGGCGCCCGGAGCGCCACCACCCCCACGGCTCGAGCCGGGTCAAGACGCCTCCTTGCTGCCCGGGGCGAACAGCACCTTCTTGCAGCTCCCCATGCTCAACTGGCAGGATCACCCGGGGGAGGAGCTGCCCGCGTTCCACCTGTCGTTCGAGGTGCGGTGAGGGAGGGGGCTTGTTAGTTACAATGTGGGTATCAGCGCTCCCGTCGGTCCGACCGCGGCCCGGAGATGCTTCCGGATTCCAAAAGCCGTGACTCTTCGGGGAACCCGTGGGCGCGGCAGTTCGTCGGACCTAGAACGGGAGTATTATGGGTCGTGCCAATTTTCCAGGAAGCACCCAGTAAGCGCGCGACGCTCCGTCTAGAGGAGATTCCGGTAGCTCTACGCACGCTGCACCGAGGGGAGGCCATGGGATTCGTGCCGCAACGGGAGCCGGATATCGAGAAGGGCCTCGAGATCCTCCTCGAGTCCCTCCGGCAAGAGGACATAGGCTCGACAGCGATCACCGCCCTCAACCGCGCCTTGGAACGCCCCCCTGGAGAGCGTCCGGGCGTCGGCGCCTACCTCGAAGCGGTCTACGACGCTCTGGGCCAGAACCCGGCGCCCCGCCGGGAGATCAACGCACTACTCAAGTACTTCGACAACGAACAGCTGACGGAGCTTCTGCAGATCTCCCCGAGCAGCGTCCAGCGCTACGCGAGGGGCGAACGCAATCCTCCCGAACCCGTGGTGGACCGCATCCATTGGCTCGCCCTAGTCGTCGGATACCTCACCGGCACCTACAACGAGTTCGGCGTGCGTCGCTGGTTCGAGCGGCCCCGCACAGCACTCGACGGCAAGGGCCCGAAGGACGCGCTCCTAGCCGACAAGGCTTGGACCTCTGAAAGTGACGGTGCTCGGCAGGTAGAACAACTAGCTAAAGCGCTCATCGGGATGCCCGCTACTTGATTCTATACCGCCTCACGCACCCCGCCTACTCCTTCCTGTGGGAAAGTGACGAACAACCGCCCGCACGGTGGCACGATGTCGGAGAGGGGCCCGTCCACTACTTCGCCACCACACCCGAGGGAGCTTGGGCCGAGCTACTGCGTCATGAGGAGATAACCAGCCCGGAAGACCTCGAGGGCCTGACCGAGCAAGCCATGTGGGTCGTGCACGTCGACGACGTTCACCTCGACGCCCCCAATCTCGAGGAAGGCGTTCTCACCGGAGGAATGCGAACCTACGCTGAGTGCCGAGCCGAAGCCAAACGCCTCCGCAACGCGGGCAGCCAGGGCATGATTACCACCTCAGCAGCCCTCGAACCAGGCGGCGCGGTTCTCTACCGCGTGAACGGCGGTCTCGAACTCGAACCGATAAACAGTCGGGTCGTTATCCTCTTCGGACACCGACCTGGCGTCACCGGCCAACTTGCCAGCCTCGGCGGACGTCCCCACCCTCGCATCCTCCAGCACGTCAGGCGTCTTACGCCGTAAGACATTGGCGCCAAGCAAGCGTGGCTCATCGGCACAACCGATCAGGGAACGGGAAATCCCATGTGGTTCCTCATCACGCCGCGCTTTCCCTCACGACGCCCTCCACCACCCGGCCTGCCACTCCCGGATCTCCCCCGAGCGGCACGGCTAACAACCCCACTTCTACGTTCCGCGGCGAGGTCCGCACCCGGGCGCGGACCAGTTCCCGGCCACGCTCCGCAAGCCGGCGCCACCGGTCCATTCCGCACGGGTAGGCGAGCAGCGTGACCACGCGCGGCGCGTCGAACAGGGTCGAGTAGGCCAGCGCCTGTAGCAGGTCGTCACGGTGCTGCTCGCGCAGGCGGTCGCTGGCGGCGCGCCAGCCGAGTCGGTCGATCTCTTCGGCGTGCTGCTTGTACTTCGCGTCGAGCACGACGACCACGTCTGGCCTCGACAACACCACGTCGGGCAGGAGCGAGCGTTGCGAGCCGGCACCGGGCGGTGACCAGTCGAGCGGTACGCGCGTCTGCTCCGTGCGGCCGCTACGTAGAGTTGCGCCCGTCCGGGTCGCCGCCCATGCGGCGGCCGTCTCCAGCCACGCTTCAAAGAAGACATCCATGTCCAAGCGCCACGAGAGACCGGCTAGGTCCGATAGGCCGGCCAAGCCGCGCTCGTCGACGGTCCAGTCGATGGCGTCGAGGCCCTCCTTGAATGCCGCCGGGGAGAAGGGCAGGCGGTGCCAGGCGGCGCGGAGTCTCGCGTCGGGGGGTTGCGGTGGGCTGCCGGCCAGATGGGCGAGCAAGCGTTCGCAGACGGCGAGGAGCTGTCGCACTACCAGCCCGCCGGCGGGTGCCGCCAGTAGCGCCTCGCGGTGGCGCCGGACGGTCCAATGGATGGCGGAGCGAAGCTGCTCGTCGTCGCGCAAGTCCGGGAAGCTGCACGGGACATCGAGGGCTCGCCCTACGGGGAAGCGCCGGGTCGCGTAAGCCGCCCAATCGACGGTGCCACGCGGCGCGCGCAGGTCGGCTTCGACAGTCTCGAAGCGGCGAGCGGTGGCCTCGAGCAACCGTTCGAGGCGCTGCAGCACGACGGACGTCAACACCCACGGCGGAATGCGCCGTTCGGAGTGCGGCAGTTCGGGCAGCGGTAGCAGGTCCGGCACGATCCTGAAGCCCGTATGCGCGAGGACATCCCCCAGGCCGGACCAGGGGAATCGGGGGTTGATTATCAACCCGAAATCGGCGCGGCCGGTAACGGGCGACCGGAGCGGGATGGCGCCCACACGGACTCCGGTGCTCAAGTGCAGGCCGGGCTCGCCGCGCACCCGGCCCACCTCCGCGTCGACCCGCAAGTGTTGGAGGAGACCGCGGTTGAGGCGCACGAGGTCTTCAGCGCGGCGTTCCGCGTTGCCGCGTGCGTCGCCGCCGCTGCCTCCTAACCAGTCGAGCGCGGGAATGAACTGGCGCGAGGAGTCACGCAACTCACGGGTGCCGCTTACGGACCTGGCGATGCGGCGGCGCTCGTAGACGCGCAGCTTTGCCCGTTGGGCTCGCCTCAAGCGGCGGACTCCTCATTCGAATCTATCCAGGCCTGGATCTCATCGGCAAAACCGGCCACGTAACCCTGGCGGAGATACTCGCGCAGCAGGGGGATGATCTCGGTCTGCAGGCGTGCGCGACCGGCCGCTCCATCCTTCGCCAGGAAGTAGGCGTGGCCGGGCATGAGGGTGAAAGCGTCCTCGGAGGCGTGCTCCAGAAACACCATCAGCAGGTCGTGAAATGCCCGCTGCAGCTGCGTGCCGGCGTGCTCCTCAACCACCCGTAACTGCGGCCACAGCTGCAAGAACGCGAAGCGGCGGCGTACGGCAAGGTCCAAAATCGCAATGCTGCGATCAGCGCTGTTCATGGTGCCGAGCAGATGTAAGTTGGGCGGCAACCGCAGGGTGCGGCCCACGCCGTCGAACTCGTGCGCAAGCGTCACCTCCCGCTCGTGTCGGCCCGGTTCGAACAGGTAGATCGCTTCTCCCAGGACCTTGGCAAGGTCCGCGCGATTGACTTCGTCCACCACCAGCAAGTAGGGCGCGTTACTCCTGCCTGCGGCAATGGCCGCCTCCATCAAGTGTCCGGCGGCCGGTGCGAAGGTGAAGCCCATCGCCCCGCCGTCGCGGGGCGCGAGGCCGCCGATGAAGCTCTCGTAAGTGGTGCCGGGATGGAACTGGATGACGCGGCCATTGCCTGCGTAATGCTCCCGCAGCAAGTTGGCCGCAAGCTCGGTCTTGCCCGTCCCGGGTGGGCCCTCCAGCACGGCGTACTTGCGTCGTTCGAGGATCTCGGCGACCTCCTGACCTGTGATATCTGGCAGGGTGGTCGCGAGCCAAGCGCGACGAATCCGCTCGCTATCCTGCCGCGCCGCCGTGAGCACCTCGATGCCCCGCTCCGCGAAGAACAAGTCGATGAACGCCGTCAACGCATCGCGCACTAGCTCGTCACCCGCCGCGCTGCGTTCGGACGGGGGTGCGAAGGCCGCGTAGAGCACTCGCCCGTAACGGTCGGTTGCCGCTTTCCACGGCGCGAGCGGACCGCCCAACGAGGCTGGCAGGGGCACGTCGATACGGACCGGATCCTGCTTCGCCCACGCGTGCTTAGCGCCGCGTGACCGCAGCCAGGTGCTTATGGCCTTCACCTTGCGCGCGTGGCCCGGCCGACCCAAGATCTCCTCGTCCGGAGCCAGGCCGTTCGTGCCGACCACCATGCCAATCAGCGCCGGGGCGCCCGCCTCTTTGTCGGGGAACATGACGAAGCTCATGCCGCCGTACGGGCCGGAGCGCTCCTGATCCGGGCCGATCAACGCCGCGAACGGCACGTTGGTGCCTTGTGTTGAGGCGTTGATCCGCAGTTGGAAGCGCCGCTCGCCTTCTCCGCGAGGGTCGAGCAGAGCGTCTTCGGCCACGCGGTAGTAACGCGGAGCGAGGGAGCCGGCGAACGCGGGCCGCGCCGCTTCCTCCCAGGCCTCGGGCGGAGTGTAGACCAGGTCGACTAGGGAATCCATGGCGCTCCTCGATCGAGTGGCTAATCGCTGCTCCTCGAGCCTATCAGGCGCGCGCGTCGAGTTCCTCGCGCCTGCTCAAGTCCGGTGGTAGTGGCTCCGCTCCACCCGGCAGAAAGCCAGGTGCCCCTACCTGCCCAGGTACTCGCCGAGCACTTCCTGCCCAGTGCGCTCGTGGCGCAGCGTGTACCGATAGGCGCCTATCGGTCCCCTGGCCAGCCTTACTGTCACGTTATCGACCGGCAACCAAAGCATCGTATGTATCTGGTCAATGCCGTAGATTTCCCAGCGGCTTCCGTCGCTTAGCGTCACAGTTCTGCCAGCATTCCCCACGCTGCTCACCCACCATTTCATGTTGGTGCCGGCGTACGTGCCGGCGTCAGGCGTTCCCGGCGGGCGCAGCGAGGGTGAGGGAGTGGTGGCGCCGGCTAGGAAGCCCGAGAGCGACTGGTTGGAGTAGTAGTTGCTGAATATGGGCTTGATGCGCGCCATCTGGCGAACTCCGCGGATGGGTGCTATGCGTTGCAGGCTCTTGATCGGCTCGACCCGGGACGGTGTGATCAGGACGCCGTCTCTGGCGCCCACCGCGTTGCCGTTCAGGTCGCGGAGTATGCCTTCCTCGTACCAGCCCAGGTGCTGTCCTGAGAACGAGTAGATCAGAACGCCTCTGCCGCTCTCATATAGGTATGCGGTGGGCTCACCGGACCAAAGGTAAATGGTGTCGTCTCGTGCGGTGTCGATGTAGGCGATGTAATGACCGTCCTGATCCACCAGTGGGATCTGTTCGGCCGCCGCGCTGGCTAGGACGCACATGATGAGTATGGCTGATACTTGTTTCGCGACTCCGATTTTCCGCATGGAGTGTCTCCTCACCGCGCTGAATTGGGCCCACTCCAGTTATCAGGAAGGGGCTACGTTGGCGCCAATGCGTTGTTCACGAACGGCGATGCCGCCGACTTGCTTCGAGCGTACGCCGCCGGTGCGTCAGGTAATGACGACGACAACTCCTAAAGGGACCCGCACCCCAAGACGTGCTATCGCAAGGCACGTGCTTGCTCACACAAGGTATGCTGGTTCATGGCAAGCTCCAGCGCAGCGCCTGTTACGGATAACGCGCTCGACATCGTCGAACGCTCCATGGCCGAGAACGGCCCGCGGTCCGCCGCACGCATCACGAACCAGGTCTTCCAAGACTTCACGGGAATAGACTCGTACGATCTACCAGGCCTCCTCCTTCGAGGCGAGGAAGTTTCTGAGCTGACCGGCGCTAAGCACCTCCGAGACCAGCTCGCCACGCTGCTCGACTGTCGCCGTGTAGACGCCGGTACGCTCCTCGGTGCTAGTGAGAGCCGTTTCAGCCGCAACGACAACCTGGACCGAGACATGCTCGACCGCGCCCACGCCATCATCGACACGTACGTACATGTGGCCGCTGCCATCGGTCCCCCCAACGCCACGCGTTGGTTCAAAACACCCCATCCAGCGCTCGACGACCAACCCCCCAGCCGGCTCCTCAAGACCCAATACGGCCGGAATCTAGTCAACGATCTGGTCGAAGCGCTCCTGGCAGGCACTTACGTTTGAAAGCCTACCGACTCGTTCACGCTTTCGAACTAGCGAAGAATCCACCCTTCAAGCCGAGCCCCAACCGCCTGGGCCGCTGGACACACGACTACGCAGCCGCGTACGCCAGCGAACACCTGGCACTCGCTGCCCTGGAGATCCTCTGCCAATGGTCCGCATTCGCCGACCTGAACTGGTACAGCATCTTCGCGTTCAATCTCGAAGAGGGCGACGTCGAGACCGCCCTCGACACCGACCCAAGACTCGACATCAGAGACAAGGTCGCCACCCAACGGTTCGGTGACGAATGGATCCGCACCGGGCGCTCACTCGCGTTACGCGTTCCCAGCGTCCGACTGCCGTACAGCAACAACTTCCTCATCAACCCCGACCATCGAAGCTTCAACGAGACGAACATCGAGCAGCTAGGTGAGCTCCACTGGGACGAACCTATCGGCAGGCTGATTGCCGCAGCCAAGGCGAATCAGCGTAAGAAGTAGGAACGACACCGAACCTACCGTGAACAGCGGGTCCTGCAGTACGTTCATGGCCGGCCGTTGGGCGCGAGGGGCACGTCATGGCCATGAACTGCCGGGCGGCCGGGCGAGCCCCAGTAATCGGCGCGCGTCGGCTCTCGGTCACCGCGGCGACATGTGCTGAACATGTGTTATGGTGCCGCACATGAGCAAGATGATTCAGATCCGAAACGTGCCCGACGAACTCCACCGTGAGGTGAAAGCGCGAGCGGCTCGAGCAGGAATGAGCTTGTCAGACTACCTCCTGCGCGAGGTTGAGCGTACGGTCGCCACGCCCCCGGTGGACGTAGTGCTGGCGCGTATAGCGGCGAGAGGGCGGCCGCTGCTCGAGGAGACCCCCGCCGAAGCCGTGCGGGCCGAGCGAGAAAGCGAGCGTGAGGTTGCGGTGGCTGAGCGAGCCGCGCGTTGATAGTCACCGACGCTTCGGCCCTCATAGATCTGCTGCTCGGGAACGCGGGCCCTGCGGGAGAGGCGCTAGCTGCGAGGTTCCAAGCGCGCGAAGTCGTCTGCGCTCCGCACCTGATCGACGCGGAGGTCGGGCAAGTATTGCGGCGCTTCACACTGCGCGGATCGATGTCCCGCGCCCGGTCGTCGGCAGCCATCCAGGACCTCATCGACCTGCCGATCGAACGCTTCCCGCAGGCCGCGCTCCTACCTCGAGCCGTTCAGTTGATGGACAACGTCACCGTCTACGACGCGCTCTACCTCGCGCTTGCCGAGGCGCTCGAGTGTAGCCTCCTCACCAGTGACGAGGCATTAGCGGGCGTTCCGGGTTGCACGACGACGGTCGTGGTGTTGCGATCGGGCGGCTAGGCCGGGCCCTGGCCGCGAACGAGTCATCCCAGGAGCATAGTCCGTGTTGAGGAGCCGGGGTTGCAGGCTTAGCGTGTTCCTAGTTTCATTGGTTCAAGGTCAGGACTTGAGGGCGATGGGCACGGGGAAATGGACCCGTGGGAAACGGGCCCGTGGCCATGAGGCTCGTGGGCAACGGGTCCGGCCCAACGGGCGGAGCAGCAGACAGAGTTGGCGCCACCGGAGGCGGATGCCGGCCGCCTCTTCAGCAGCCGGCTGGTGAAGACCGTCAACCCGCACCTCGACTTTCGGGGTGACGCCCGTGAGGCTTGCGAGTTCAGCTACCTGCCCACCATCCGTGACGGCGGCGGCGACACCACCGGAGTCGCGGAAGCGGAACTCGATTGGGTGAGGTACGTAGCGCTGCCCCTTACTTACTGCTGGCGTGTCCCCGATGGGCAGCGACATGACTTACTCGTGGGCGGCCGGCTTCAGCATCGGCAGCAACCACTACATCTCGATCGAGACTGATGACGTGGAGGAGGCGTTGGACCCGCTCGCTGGCCTGAGCGGCGGACGTGGAGTTGCACGACCTCAGGGCTACTATGAACCCCATGGCTAAGCACCTGGTCCATCAGTTCCGCGTGACACTGCTAGACGTCGAACCTACCGTGTGGCGGCGGATCCAGACGCCCGCTGGGTATTCGTTCTGGGACCTCCACGTGGCCATCCAGGACTCGATGGGCTGGTTCGACTCGCACCTGCACGTTTTCCGCATCAAGAAGCCGCGAGGGCGGAAGGTGTGGGAGATCGGGATTCCGGACGAGTTCATGGAAGGAACGCTGGCGGGATGGCGAACCGCCGTGGCGGACTACTTCACCGAGCCGGGCGCGACCGCGCTTTACGAGTACGACTTCGGGGATGGTTGGCGACACGAGATCCTCCTGGAGGGCGTGCTGCTAGCAGAGTCCGCCGTCAGGTATCCAACGTGTCTGGCTGGGGAGCGAGCGTGTCCGCCGGAAGATTGCGGCGGCCCCCACGGCTACGAGGAGCTGCTGAAGATCATCCGCGACCCGAAACACGAGGAACGCGATGAGTACCTGACTTGGCTAGGCGGTCAGGCGCCGGCGAACCGGCCGTTCGACCCCGAGCGGTTCGACGCAGGCGCGGTGGTCTTCGACGATCCTTATGAGCGGTTCTTCATTGCGTTCCAGTCGGACTGATCGGGTACGTAACGGCGCGGTCTGCCGGTACTGCTGCCCAGGGCCGGAGCGCTACTCGAAGCCCCGCCGCGTCATCACGCCCCACTTCCCGCGGCTCGAGCGGATCTTGAACATGGCTACGACGCGCACCACCGCCAGCCATTGCCGGTAGCCGAGGTTCTCCGTGAGGATGGCCACCATCAGGCGGTAACGATCGCCGGCGCCGCGCGGCGAGTGCGGCAACGCCTGATCCAGCGCGGCGCTCGCGAGGCCCACGACCATGCCGTAGAAGACCGTGAGGCCGAGGAACGCCAAGACGAAGGCGGCGTCGAGGGCGCCGAGGATCGCGAGCACCAGGATGATGAGGTAACCAAGGACTTCCATGATGGGCGTTATGCCCTCGACCAACCAGACGTATGGAACAGCCACGAGGCCGATGCGGCCGTAACGCGGCCGGAACAGCATGTCGCGGTGCCGCCACAGCGTCTCCCACAAGCCGCGATGCCAGCGGTCGCGCTGCCCGCCCAGCACCTTGGCGGTTTCGGGAACCTGGGTCCAGCAGACGGGTTCCGGCAAGAACTCGAGGCGGTACGCCTCGTGCCGGTCGCGGTAGTGACGGTGCAAGCGGAAGGTGAGTTCGAGGTCCTCGCCGACCGTGTCGACCCGCAGGCCGCCGACCTCGATGAGCGAGGCGCGGCGGAAGATCCCGAAAGCGCCCGAGATCGAGATGAGGCAGCCGGCAGCGCTCATCGCCGTGCGAGCGGCCATGAATGCGCGGATGTACTCGAGTTGCTGCCACCGCGCGATGAAGTTCCGTGGACTGCGCGGGCGCGTGACGGCGCCGCCCACGACGTCCGCCTCGTTGACGACGCGGATCGTTCCGCCGACGCCCCGCAGTTCGGGCGCGTCCATGAACCGCGCGCCGATCTTCATCAAGGCCGCGGGATCTATCAAGCTGTCGGCGTCGGTAAGCACGACCAACGGGTAGCGGGCCTGCTCGAGGGCGGCGTTGAGCGCGTCGGCTCGGCCCCCGTTTGCCTTGTCGACCACCAAGAGGTCCGGGTACGAGCGGCTCCGGTAGGCGGCGCGCACGTCCGCGTGCGGCGCGAAGCGCCTTGGGCTCGGCTCGGCCCTAACGAGCTCGAACGCGCCGGTCAGCACCGCCAACGTGTCGTCCTTGGAGCCGTCGTTGGCGACGATCACCTCGAACTCCGGGTAGTGCATGGCGAGCAGGCTCTTCAGGCTGCTGACGATGGTGGCCTCCTCGTTGTAGGCCGGGATGAGGAAGCTCACCGGCAAATACGCCTCGGCCCTGGTCAACACGGTCTCGGAGAGGGTCCGCTCGCGGCCGCCGAAGAGCAGCATGGTGCGCGCCGCCAACACGATCGCGACGATGTTCACGGTGTTCACCAGGAAGAACACGAGCAGCGCGAACAGCTTCAAAGCCAGCGGAAGAACCACGGGTCAGGCCTGAGCCTGCGCCGGCAGTGTTGCGGCGGCAGACAGCGGAGTACCGGACGCTGCAGCGGCCGGGTCGCCATCGCCCCAACTCGCGATCCGCGCCGAGTCGCGCGCGAACCGGTCGGGGTGCAACTCGATCGCGGCCAGCAGCATCTGCCACCCCTTCGTGCCACTGTCACGCGCAGCCTTTGCTGCGGCAAGGCGCACCTCGAACGAAGTGTCCCCCAGCAAGCGCCAAAGCGTGGGCAGGCCGCTCTCCGGCGGAACGCTAGCGAGGGCGTGAGCCGCCTGAACGCGCACCCCTTCGTCCTCGTGGTGGGTGGCCGCCAAGATGACCGTCTGGCACTCCTCGGGTGCTACCCCGATGGCGGCGAGCGTGCGTAGCGCGGCGGCCAGGGCCTCGCCGGTCAAGCCTTCGAGGAGCGCCGAGCTGACCACCGCGACCGCGCCCTCGGGCTGCATGATGGCGAGCGCGTCCAACGCCGCCGCCTTGATCGGCTCGGGGAGGTCGCTGGCCAGCAGCTCCTCGCACACGGCGAGCGTGCCGTCGCCGGCGTTGGTGAGTACCCCCGCCAGGAACGGGCGCGCAACGCCGGCGCGCTCGGCCATCCCGACGTGCGCCGTGATGACCTCGATAACCGCGCTTACCAGGTCACTTTCGTGCGGCGCTTCGCCCAAGCATCTGCACGTGCCCAAGAGTGCTGCACGAGCGTGCGCGAGTTCGTTGCTGGTCGCAGCTTGCAGGAAGAGCGGTAGGGCCTCCGCAGGGGCCTGCCACGCGAGGCGCTGCAGCGCGGCCGTTGCGCGCCGCGACGGCCAGCCGCCGCCATGCACACTTACCGCCCGTCGCCACCCGCGGCTCCCCCTGACGCGGCTCGCGACGGCGATGTCGTTAGCAGTGATTCCGGTTTCGTGTAGCGCTAGCCTCACCGCCACCGCAGCTTCGCCCGTCAACTCGCGCAGCACGGCCGCCGCCGCCTCGCTCGCTGCCACGAGATCGCGTCTTCGCACGCTTGGTTGCGCCTCGCCGCTGGCTCCGCGCACCCAGGCCAGTTCCCACTCCCCGGCCCTGCGCCTGACCGCGGCGGCCGAGAACGCTTCGCCGGCCAGTAGGCCAACGTGGAGGACGGCCATGATGGCCAATGCGACGGCGACGCCACCGAGGGCGAGTTCGAGTGACCACCAAGCCCGCACCGGGTTGAGCGTCTCGCCGAACCACAGCACCAAGCCGCCCATCGTCGCCATCACGGCCACCGCCGCGATCACCGTCGAGAGGAACACGGCGACTACTCTCGGCCTTTGCATTCACCCCTCGGCAGCGCCGGCCGCGCGCTCTACGCGGGCCATCAACACACTGACGTCCACCGGTTTCGTGATGATGTCGACGGCGCCCGCCGCGAACGCCCGACGTGTCTGTTCGGCCCGCACCAAGTTGGACACGACGACGACCGCCAACCCGTGCTTCCCGAAGTCAGCTACGCGGTCGAGCCCGTTACCGTCCGGCAAGTGGATGTCCAGCAGCACGACGTCGGCCGCAGGACTTACCGCAAGCGCGGCAAGCGCCGAGTTGAGGTTGGAGAACTCCGTTACCGACCAACCTGCGCGCCCGAACACCTGCTGCACGATCAGCCGGAACGCCAAACTATCATCGACGACCCACAAGCCGCGCTTTGGCACCGCGTAACCCTCGCTCATTGATTGCTGCATGTTACAGCGTGTGCTCGCGAACGAGAAGACGACGCCGCTGAGCTACCCGCTCCCCTCCGCGTAACGGCGGCGTCACGCCTGAGTCCGTAGCCTCGCCCCGTACATCATCGTTGCGAAGGAGGAGGCTCATGTACCTGATCGTCGGAGCAACCGGATCTCTCGGAGGGCAGGTCGCCAAGGCCATCCTGGCCAGGGGTGAGCGGGTGAGGGCGGTCGTAAGGCCGGAGTCGAGCTCACCGTTGCGGCGCACGGGGCGCTTCACCGACCCCGGCGAACTCAGGGCGCTGGGCGCGGAGCTGGTCGAGGCGGACCTCAAGCGACCGGAGTCGTTCGACTCGCACCTAGTGGGGGTCAAGTCGGTGCTGATGACGGCGTCCGGAACCAAACGGGCGCCTCCGGATTCGACCGCGGCCATCGACGCTAACGGCGCCGCGGGGTTGGCTGCAGCCGCCAAGCTGGCAGGCGTCGAGCACTTCGTCTACATGTCGGCGCGCGGCACCGGCCCCGACGCTCCCGAACTGATCCGCGCGAAGTGGGAAGGCGAGAACGCCATCCGCGCGACCGGCCAGACGGCCACGTTCGTGCGGCCGGCGATGTTCATGCAGGATTGGATCGGTTTCGTGCTAGGGGCGCAACTCCAGGGCGGCACGCGCATCCAACTCATGGGCGAGCACGACGCGGCCAAGTGGTTCGTCGACGAGGGCGACGTCGTCAAGCTGCTCACCGAGATCCTCTTGGCGGGGCCGCCTGACTCGGGAGAGTCGACCACCGTGATGGAGTACGCCACCGACAGGGCTTCGCATGGCGAGATCATCGCAAGGATGGCGCGCATCTCGGGCGTCCCGCTCACCGTCGAGCGGCTTCCTATCGGTCAGCCGGTAACGACCGTGGCGGAGCCGGCCGCCGGGGCGCTCACGCACTTGCTGGCCGTGGCCGCCGCGACGCCGCCGGCTGAGAGCTTGCCGCCGGAGGTGACGCAGCGCTACGGCATAAGGCCACGGACCATCGACGACTTCTTGCAGAGGATGCTCGCGGCGGCGCCCTCCTAGACGAGCGCGAGCCGCGTGTAGCCACCGGAGCCGGCGGCCTCACGCCGGCTCCACCTCGGGTTGACGAATCCCGCGCTTCCGCGTGGCCAGCACGAAGATCGACGTGGCGTAGGCGATGACTACCCCGAGCGACACCATAGTCAACCTGCTCTCCGGGAACAACCACCAGAACAGGGTCACGAGCCCCGTCCGCAGGATCGCGTGGATGGTTCCGATGGGGTGACCGATGACCCATGAGAACACGATCCAATGAAGCCCCAAGCCGATGCCCAAAGTGAGCGGCAGGTACTGCGGGTCCAAGAACACCACCGTGAAGTGCACGGCCCAGAGGAGGTTCACCATCAACACGGACATCCCCATGAGCTTCGCAAGCGGGTTGGTATTACCGATCAGTGACTCGCCAAGAGGCTGGGAGAGAAGCATGGCGAGAGGAAACATGGTGCCGGATCCGAACAGCAGAACGAGGTTCGCCGTTCGCTGCGGCAGGAACAGCGCCGCAATACCGACTATCGTCCAGACGACGGCGCCTGCTATCGGCAAGGCAAGCGAGCGTCCGGCCTGGCGCTCATAATCTGCTCTGAGTGCAACCAGATGATCCTGCATCGTCTTCCTCCGGAAAGTCCCCGAAGAAGGTATCACAAGGGCTAACTCGCCCGCTTCTCTCAGAGGCTACTCGTCCAGCAGGGGGATATCGGCCCGCACGACGTAGCGCGCGCCGGCAGGGTGGAGGTGGCTTCCGATCTTGTGACGGATTCAGGTAGCCGCTGCACTCACGTCATCCAGCCGCCGGAACGGCCGGAATGCTTCCCGGGAGCCTCGTCCATGCCTCTTGGTGCCAGCGCGCGTTAGCGGTAGTCGGTCCCCGAAGCGGTGCAGATGATGTCGACGGCTACCGGGTCCTTGTTCTTGTCGAGTACACTCACTATGCCTAGCAATTCAGCCTCTGCCTTGACCAGGCCGCCGCCGGACCTGAAGGTATCCGCCCTTATGTTCAAGCTCGAACTGGTTAGGTAGGAAGGGGTTTCAACGGCAAAGGTGATGTAAACGTCACGCTCGATAGTCTCGGTGACGGAGAGCGGTTCGGCGCCAGCCCGGAGCTCGAAGGTGTAGTACGACCCGCTTTTCGCGCGCGGGTAGAGCCCCACTCGCGCGGCTGGGCTTGTCTCCGACGGTCCGTTCGACTCGAGGTGGTACCTGAACCTGACCCGCAGGTAGCCATCCTGACCGACGAGCGTACGGTCCTCAGGGACCACGGCGATGAAGTCATGGGTCTCCGTTTTCGCGCCGCCGTTGTTGGACTGGGCTGAGACCTTGCGGTACGAAGGAGCGCTCGCCACGCCGTCGCCGTACTCGTCAAGCCGGATGCTCTCCTCACCCAGGATCTTCTCGCAAAGGTTCGGGTCGACGGTGCCCTCTCCTACGTTCACGGTCGCCTTCCCGTCAATGGCGACTTCTAGTGGGACGGGTAGGCTCATGCCGAAGAGCTTGGCGTGTACGAAGGCGTAGAAGGTCTGTTCGCCTTCGTGTTCTGGCAGGAAGTCGGTCTGGCACTCGAAGGTGGTCTGCCCGCTGCCGGCGGTGACGTCGACGCAGTTCGGGCGGCCGTTCTCGAGGGTGAAATCGCCGGCTCCTCCTTCCTTCTTCCACAAGATCTCGATCTTCTCTACGGAGTCGATGCCCAGGTAGGTGACTGGGTCGAGTTGGATGTGGAAGGTGGCAAGTTGGCCGAGTTCGTCGTCGCTGCCTGGTGTGACGCTGGTTGGGGTGATGATGAAGGTGCCTCTTGGCGATTGGGCGAGCGGCTCGTTGACGAGGTCGAAAGACAGTGCGTTGACCTTCAGTTTGAGGAGCTTGATGACCTTCTCGATGTCCTTGCCGATCTTGGCTTGGGCGAGCAGGCTTAGGTCGAAGGTGGACGCGTAGGCGGGGTTGGCTGCCTGGGCGTAGGTGGTGGCCAGGTCGAGCTTCTGTTTGGCGCTGGCGGTGAAGCGCAGCGCCTGGACGCGCAACCTCTTGGACCAGCGCGTGCCGATGGCGACGTCGGCGAAGGCGTAGGCCGAGAACTCGGCTTCGACGCGGAACTGCTCGTCGATGGCGGGGAACTTCGGTGTTACCTGCGCTTCCAGGCTGGCGTCACCGGTGGCGTAGTTGGTGCAGTCGCCGCCCGATGCGGGGCAGGTGAGGCCCATCTCGAGGCTCGCCTTGCCCGTGGCGCTGGTCTGCAGTCCGAGTTGCGCGAGGGCGAGTTTGCCCGTCAACTCGAAGCCGGTGCCGACAGGGACTTGCCCGCCGATGATGAAGGCCAGGGGTCCGCCGATGGGGATGGGGATCACGAAGAGTTCAACTTCGCACTTGAGTGAGCCCTCGAACGCAGCGGTGATGGTCGGTTCGAACTTGAAGGCGGCGTCGACGCTGCCGCTGGCGGCCAGCTTCTTGAGGCCACCCTCGGAAAGGTCGTAGTCGATGTCGAAGCTGAAGGACGGGTTGAGGGTGAAGGAGGGTGCGGCGGCGAGTTCGACGTTGAACGTCGTGTCGGTCGTGCATTCGAACGAGCCAAGCGCGGTGGTGCCGGTGACCTCAGTGGTGGTGAGCGTCGGCTGCGGGGCGCGGATCGCGACGAACTCCATGGCGCCGTCCGCCAACTCGCGCACTGCGTACGCCTCCTGGATCTCGTCGTTGATGACGGCCTCGACCTGGCTCAGGTCGAGGCTCTCGCTTACCTTGAGTGCCACGAAGAGCGCATCTAGCGTCACGATCTCGAGCGTCACGAGCTGTTTGGACTCTGGTTGTTTCGTGCTGGCAATTACTCGGCCGCCGACGGGCAATTCACCTGTGCCCACTACCAGGTCCCCAGCCTGCAGGGCGTCGACGCCGGTGAGCGTGACCTGGTATTGCCAGCCGAGGTCGTATTCGGCCTCGGGGTCGACGGGCTCGATCTCTCCGGCTACCTGATCGTCGGAGACGAGCACGGCGCCTGGCACCGGCTGCGCGACTACTATCAGAACGGGCGCCGACTCAAGGCCCTTGGCGCGAGCGACGACGTAGCCGGATCCCAAGGAGCCGGCTGCGGTGACTTTTCCGGCGTCGTCGACGCTAATGACATCGGCGTCGGAGTGCCAGGTGACCTCGTCTTCGGTGGTGTTGCCGCTGCCGTCGAGCACCACGGCCGACAGTTCGATCGAGTCACCCGGCGACGTCAGCAGCGCGTAACCTGGCTTCACCACTATGCGGCCGGTTGGCATCGGGGGTTGGGTCTGGGTGCAGGCGGCTAGAACAAGCGCTAGTAATGACAGGGCCGCGAAACGCCTCATCGCTTCCTCCTTGACCGGTGTCGGCTAGGTCGAGGCATCGTAGGGGGCCGGGCGTTACGCGGGCGTTACGCCCTCGTGGCGGGTCGGCCAGGGCATGCCGGACTGCTGCGGTAGCAACCAACCGCTTGGCTTGGCCGCCGGACGACCTCGCCTGCTTCTCTGGCGAGGCTACTCGTCCAGCAGGGGGATATCGGCCCGCACGACGTAGCGCGCGCCGGCAGGCTGGAGGTGGCTCTCGATGAGCTGCAGTTCAGTCACGGGCCACTCGCCGAACACCTGCAGCCGCGGCAGTCGCTCGGGCATCCGTTGCGGCACGCGGAACCTCGCCAGCGTGATGTGCGGCCGGAAGCGCTTCTCCTCAAGCGTGAAGCCGGAACGCTTTAGTTCGGCGGCCAGGGAAGACCGCATCGCGATCAGCGCGGGCACGTCGCCCGTGAGGCCGGCCCATAGCACCTTCGCGCGCTCCTCGTTCGGGAAGGCGCCAAGGCCCTGGGCGATGAGGCGCAGCGGCTCCGCGTAGCCCTCGGTGGCCACGTAAGCGGCTTCCTCGGCGTCCGCAACTCGCCGCTCCTCCACCTCGCCCAGGAAGGCCAGCGTGAGGTGGAAGTTCTCGGGCTTAACCCACTTCACGCCCCTGACGTCGGCGGCGGTGCCCACCCGGGCGAGGTTCGCACGCACGCTCTCGGGGATGGAAACAGCGATGAACAGTCGAGCCATCCGTTCACCATGGCGCAAAGCAGGGCGAGGCGGTGTCGCGCGCGCTCTCGCGACTTGATTCCCGTCACGTGCGTGTAGCCTGAGGCATGTTTCGGACATCGATCTACCCCGTCGTTGAAACCGGACGCGAATCCGCGGGCCACGCATGAAGAAGCTTGTCGTCATCGGCGGTGACGCCGCCGGCATGTCGGCCGCCGCGCGCGCCAGCCGCGGCGCGGAGCCGCCCGAGACGGTGGTGTTCGAGCGTGGCGAGTACACGTCCTACGCGGCATGCGGCCTGCCGTACCACGTGAGCGGCCTCATCACCGACCCGCAGGCGTTGGTGGCGCGCACGCCCGAGGAGCACCGCGCCAGCGGCATAGACGTGCGCATGCGGCAGGAGGTCTTGAGCATCGACCCCGAGGAGCGCTCGGTGACGGTGCGCTCCCTGGACGATGGGCGCACCTACCAGGAGAGCTACGACGAGCTGCTCATCGCCACGGGCGCCTCGCCCATCGTGCCGAAGCTTCCCAACGTGAACGCCAAGGGCGTGACGACCATCAAGACCATCCCCGACGCCGTCGCGCTGGACGCGCTCATCCGCGAACGCACTCCGCCGGCCGCCGTGGTCATCGGCGGCGGCTACATCGGCCTGGAGATGGCTGAGGCGCTGGTGGGTCGCGGCCTCGAGGTCACGCTCATCGAGATGCTGGAGCAGCCGATGGCGACGTTGGACCCCGACATGAGCGCGCGGGTGGCCGACGCGTTGCGGGAACTCGGCGTGTGCGTGCACCTGGGTGTCACCGCGACTGGTTTCGAGGTGGATGGTGAGGGTTGGGTGCGCGCCGTTGCCACCAGCTCGGGCGAGATTCCAGCGGAGTTGGTGGTGCTCGGGCTCGGCTTCCGGCCGAACGTGAGCCTGGCGGTGGGGGCGGGCGTTCCCCTCGGACCCAGCGGCGCCATCGCGGTGGACGCCCGCATGGCCACGCGCACGCCTCACGTGTGGGCGGCGGGCGACTGTGTGGAGAGCCTGAACCGCGTGAGCGGCGCGCCCGTCTGGGTGGCGCTCGGCACGCACGCCAACAAGCAGGGGCGGACGGCCGGCACGAACTTGAGCGGGACGCCGGCGCGTTTCGAGGGCGTCATAGGCACCGCCATCACGCGCGTCGGTGACGTCGAGATCGCGCGCACGGGCCTCAGTTCTCGCGAGGCGCAAGCCGCGGGCTTCGCGGCAGTGGCTAACACCATAGAGTCGGGAACCCGCGCTCACTACTACCCGGGCAGCGAGTCGCTAGCGGTGCGCGTGGTGGCGGAGCGGGGCAGCGGGCGGCTTCTCGGGGCGCAGATCGTCGGCGGGGCAGAGTCCGGCAAACGCATCGACGCGCTTGCCGTGGGCGTGTGGAACGGCATGACGGCCGCCGAGTTCAGCGGTCTCGACCTGGCGTACGCCCCGCCGTTCGCGCCCGTTTGGGACGCCATCCTCATTGCCGCGAGGCTCGCGGGGGAGAAGGCGTGGGAGTCGGAGCGACCGATTTCGACGCTGTAATCACTGCCCTGGAGCCGTTGGCCCAGGGCTTGGACGACGAACTGATAGCGCGGTTTCCCGGAGTGTGAGCCCTCTAGCCACATCAGTATGAGTTGGAAGTTCGAGCGTCCGTTGCCCGCACACGGCAGTAACCGTATCGTGTGCCGCTCCCCGGAACGTGTAACAGGGTTCCGTTGAACGTAGCCGTTCATACCTGCGGTGCGCCGCAGCCCACGGCAACACAAAAGTAGTTCGTACCGGGGTTGGGCAGTCTTGACATTCGACCCAATCGTCCACATAATGCGTCCAACGTAAGAAGTACTACAAGTAATGAGGGGGATGCATATGCGCGTTCGTAGCTGGACCGTAACGGCCTTCCTGTTCGCCTCGCTCCTTCTTGGGGCGGCTAGTAGCCAAGCCTACAGGGTTGGCGCCAAGGTGGCCCCCGGCACCCTCGTGGACTTTCCACTGGTCCAAACCGTTACTGGAGAGACCATAAAGAAGGGTCTGCCAACGGTGGTCATCTTCGCGAAGGTCAAGGGGTGTCCGCTCTGCGAGGCGGTGCCCGAGATTGCGACCAGCTGGATACGGAAGTACCAGAACCTGCAGGTCTTCGTGGTCGAGACCAGTTCACCGCGCGTAACGGTGGAAGCGTGGGCTCAGGAGCATGACGTTCCCATCGTCTTCGACGCCGACTCGAGCTTCAAGGATGCCTTCGAGACCAACCTCACGCTCCTGTATCTCCTGGACGAGAGTGGCATGGTTCGAGACAAGGTGCGCCCGAAAACCCGCCGGCAGTGGGTTGACTTCGATCACCAGCTTGCGCGCGCCGACAGCGGCGACTGGCAAGCGGTCGACGACAACGCCGTCGTCTTGCCGGTAATCGGCGGAGTGGCGCGCTCCTCACCAGTGGTTCCTCTCGGCACCGGCGCGCCCGCCCTTGTGATCGTCGGGGACGGTTATTGCAGCTTCTGCCGGGAGATCGTGTCGAGCGGTTTGCAGAAGGCGGTCAAGAGACTGCTCGACGAGCAGCCGGACATGGGCGTCTACCTTCTGGAGCCGAGCCTGGAGTCGATCGCTGAGGGGTTCTACGGTTTCGCGCCTTACGTTGACTACGGTCCCCGCGCGGTTTTCGCGGAGTACGCCGAGCTCTTCGGTGAAGAAGCCGCTGGCGCTGACATCATGAACTACTTGAGTACCGGGGAACCCCCTAAGGGCATGTTCGTGCCTACCACCGTGTGGCCTGACGATGGTTGGGCCGATGGGGTGAGCATCGTTCGCTACGAGGTCGGTGGACCCGATGATCCGGTCACCACGTGGGGTTACGGCGAGAAGGACTTCGGCGTGCTGGTGTTCGATGGTGAGGGCAGGTACCTTGGACCCGCACCATTCTTCACGGGTGAGACGGGCAACATGCTGGTTCTGACCGTCAAGAAGCTGCTCGGCATGCCGTAGCGATGAGACGCTGCCGTACTGCGGCTGGGCTGCGCCGACCGACCAGGAGCCGAAGGCTTCACCGGCGGGAGAGAAAACCGTGGTCGTTTAGTTGGCGTTTAGCAGGTGTTAGCAGTCTATTTCCTAGCCTCCTCTCACGGTTCCTACCAAGTTCGAACCGTCCGAGGAGGAAGGATGATGATGACTACCAGAGTTCAGCAACGGGCGGCTCTTCTAGCGAAGCTCATTCCATTGGTGGCCTTGCTGTCCTTGGGCCTGGCAGTGGGTCAGACCTACGTGTTCCAGCGATTGTTCGACGCTGAGACGCTGGACCCGCTCAACTACGACTCGCCGTGGGGTCAGAGCGTCATCGAGAACGTCTACGAGACCCTCTATGGCTACGAGGGCGCCACCATCCTGTTCAGGCCGGCGCTGGCCACGGGTCACGAGCTCTCCGATGACGGGCGCACGCACACCTTCCGCCTCCGTGAGGGGGTGAAGTTCCATAGCGGCAACGGGTTCAGTTGCAAGGACGTCGATTACTCGCTGAAGCGGGCGCTCATCGTCGACCCCGGTTTCGTGGGCCAGTCGCTTATCGGCACGGCCACCGACGCGTTGACGGAGCTGGGGGAGGCCGGGACCGACGCGGCCTACGCGGACTACTGGAAGCGGATCTCGGGCAGCGTCGAGTGCCTGGGCGAATACACCGTAGCGATCCATTCGCTGGTGCCGGATCCTATCCTGTTCGCTGGCCTGATGAGCCCGCAGTTCGCCATCGTCGACAGCGCATTGGTCATCGCGAACGGCGGCTGGGACGGCACGCAGGCTACCTGGCGTGACTCGATCGGTTCCGACCTTAGTGAGGGGTACTTGCAGAACCACGATGGCGGCACGGGAGCCTTCCGGGTCGTTAGTTGGGAACCTGGAGTGCGTTTGGTAGCCGAGCGGAACCCGGAGTACTGGGGCGCCAGGCCACAGATTCAGACCATCGTCTACGAGGTGGTGCCGGACGAGGACGCCCGCATCGAGGCTCTCCTCTCGGGCGCTGCAGACCAGATCGACGTGCGCTTCACGCCACTGTCGGACCTCGAGGGCAAACCCGGTGTCAAGGTGCTCGACCCGGCGCGTGACCCGACGCTGCCTTCCGGGGTCCGGGTGGTGGGCGCCATCTTCCTGAACCAGCAGATGGGAGGGGAGGAGAACCCCTTCATCGGCAGCGGAGAACTCGACGGTTCGGGCGTCCCACGCGACTTCTTCTCGGACGTCGACGTCCGCAAGTGCTTCGCCTACTCCTGGGACACGGGTGAGGACGATCCGCAGTACGCCGGTGACGGCACCTTCTATCCGAACATGATCCTCCTACCCTCCTTCTCCGCTTACGATCCCGGCATCCCCCACTACAAGTTCGACCTGAAGAAGGCCGAAGAGCACTGCCGGGCTGCTTGGGGCGGCCGCTTGTGGGAGAACGGCATGCGCCTCGCCGTGCCGGCCGACGACTGGGTCGGCGCGACCTACAAGGCGACCCTCGAGGCCATGAACCCGAAGTTCACCATCGAGCTCAAAGAGATCACGCCGGAGCAGGCCGACCGCGTGTGGGCGGAGATGCAGATGCCCTGGGCTACCCCGGCGGGCTCCGCAACCTTCCCGGACGCGTACGCTTTCATGGCGGACTGGTACCAGTCGTCTACTTCCATTTCCGCCCGTTTCGGCTACGCGAACGAGGAGATAGATCGCCTCATCGCCCAGGCGCGCACCGAGTTCGATAGTGCGAAACGCGATGACCTGTATAGGCAGGTCGGACGGCTCGCCTACGAGGACGCGCCGTTCGTGCTGCTCCCCAGCTTCCCTTACGCTCTAGTGGTGAGTGACAAGGTCTCGGGCGCCTACAGGAACCCGATGTTCTCCGAGGTTCGCTGGGCCGACCTCGTCAAAGCCGAATAGCCCGAAGACGCTTGCATGCGGGGGAGAGGAACCTCCTCGGCCCCTCCCCCGCCAGAGTTCACCCCGCACTGAGTTCACCGCGCACTGAGTCCACCGCGCACTGAGTTCACGCGCACGGAGTTCACCCTGCACGGAGCTCACCCACGGGAGTCCAGGGGCCCACGGCGTTCGAGCCGGCGGCGCCTTCAGCGGCCCGGAGACATGGTCCCCGCAGCTTCCATTCCGCTTCGCAGTACCCCTATACTCGGCGCATGCTTCTGCGCACCCTCGGGGGCGTGGCCATGCCGGAAGCCGGGTTCAGCCGTCCGAAACCGCTACTGCTGCTCACGTACCTGACGCTCGAAGGACCCCAGGAGCGCCGCTACCTGGCCGAGTTGTTCTGGCCCGGCGCGGGGCGGCCGCGCCAGAGCCTTTCGGTCGCGTTGTCGCAGTTACGCCAGGCGTTGCCGGGTGCGGTGGAGGGCGACGACGTGCGCCTGTGGGCCACCGTGGAGTGCGACGCACAGCAGCTCAGGGACGCGGTTGCTGAGCATGACTGGCGTGCTGCGGTCGAGTTGTACGCCGGGCCGTTCCTGGCGGGCATGGAGACCGATACCGGCAACGTGGAGCTGGAGGAGTGGCTCTACTCGACGCGCGAGCGGCTGGCGGCTCAGGCCGTCCGCGCGCTGCTAGAGGTCGCGAAAGAGACCCTTGCGGCGGGAGACTCGCGTGCTACTGCTCGGTTGTTCGAACGGGCCCTGGTGGCCTGGGCCTCAACGGGCGAGGACGATGCACAACTCATGCAGCGTCTGCACGGGTTGGCCCACGCGCTAGGCGATCCGGTTGCCGCCACCCTCGAGAGGGAGGCGGCTGCGCTCGGAATCGTCTTGGCGGCTTCGCCCACTACCGGAGCCGCGCCGATCAACGCCGGTGCCCTCGGCCTACCCACCAGCGCGGCGGCGTTCGTCGGGCGAGAACGAGAACTGGCGGAGCTGGAACGGCTGCTCGCGGAGGGCGCGCGCCTGATCACCATCACTGGGTTGGGCGGGATGGGCAAGACCAGCCTGGCGCTCGCCTTGGCGCGCCGCCTGGAGGAGCACAGCACGTTCGAGCAGGTCTTCTTCGTTCCCTTCGAGGCGCTGAGCGATCCTCAACGGGTACTTGAGCGGCTGGTCGCCGTGTTGATGCCGACCAGCACGGGCGACGACCCGTTGACGGCCCTGCGCGAGCGGCTTGGCGTTGGGCGGTCGCTGCTCGTGCTCGACGGTTTCGAGCACCTGACCGCCGGAGCTGGGCGAATAGCGGAGCTCCTCGAAGCCTCGCCGACCACTAGCCTGGTGGTTACTTCTCGCGAACCGCTAGGGCTCTCGGCGGAAACCCTCTATCCGCTCGCGGGACTCGCCCTTCCGCAGTCGGCCTCGGAGGCACTCGCCTCACCGGAGAAGTTCGGCGCGCTGAACCTGTACTTCCTCACTGCGCGGCGCCTCGACCCTCGCCTCGCAAAGGACGAAGGGAGCCTGGAGACAGCCCTCGGCCTCTGCCGGCTGGTCGTGGGTGCTCCCCTCGGGATCCAGTTGGCGGCGGGCCTCACGCGCGCCGTGGCGCCCGAGGAGCTACTGCAGCTGCTGGAAGGCGACATGGACGAGTTGGTGAGTACCGACTCCGCCGTGACCGAGAGACACGCAAGCCTGCGGGCGGTTTTCGAGCGGTCGTGGGGTCTGCTCTCCGAGGTCCAGCGCGGCGCGTTGGCCGGCTGCAGTGTGTTCCGGGGCGGCTTCAGCCGGGCTGCAGGTGCTGCCGTGCTGGGTTTGGACCTGAGGCGGCTCACTGCACTCATCGACAGGTCACTGCTGTGGCGAACCGGCAGGCGTTACGAGTTGCACCCACTGGTGCGGCAGTATTCGCTCGAGAAGCTCGCAACCATGCCCGCAGCCGACGAGTTGCGAGCCAGGCATGCCGAGTACTTCGCTGGACTGCTCGAGTCGAAACTCGCCTTCGACATGGCCGGTGGGCAATTCGACGCCTTCGAGGAGCTCGAGCTGGAGTACGACAACCTCCGGACCGCGTGGGAGTGGGCCATCGCCGCCGACCGCTTCGACTTGCTGGAGCGGATGACCCACATGTTCTCGCGCTTCTTGTTCGACCGCCGCACGGTGGAGGAGAGTGCGGGCTTGATGGAGGCGGCATTGGCGCGTTCGAACCCCGAATCGTTGCTGACGGCACGGCTATTGCGGGCCAAGGGGCGGCTCATGGCCAGGAGCAAACCGGCCGAGGCAGTGCTACTCCTTGAGCGCGCCGTTACGCTGGCTCACGAGTTCGGCAGCCCGGCTGATGCCGGGGCAGCACTGCACGTTCTCGGAATCGCCAACGCGTACCGGGGTGAGGAGACGTCAGCCGGCAAGGCATGGAGCGAGGCCTTACCGCTCTTGGAACGACACGATACCGAGCGGCTGCTTGGCGGCTGCTACTCGAACCTCACCCTCGTTACTGCGGATCCTTCGGAGAGTGCGCGCCTCTTGAGCGAGGCCATCTCCGCCTGTCGCAAGAGCGAGAACCTCTACTACCTGGCGACTGTGCTGCACAACTACGGTGTTGTTCTCTCCTCCACGTACGGCGATGACGCCGCGGCCTTGGAGCTCGGCTGCGAAGCGCTACTGATCGAGCAAAGGGCGGGCCGCAGACCCTACATGCTTGGCATGTTCCACAACGCGGTCGGTGAGTACCTGGCGGGACTCGGCGACTACGTAGCTCTAAGGGCGCACCAGTCCGAGGCGGCAAGCCTGCTCTTGACCCGCAAGCCCTGGGAGGATCACAAGTTCCGCAGTTACCTGGAGCACGACCGGCTGAAGTTCGTCGTGCACGACGTGCAAGGCGAGTTGGGGCTCGCGCGCCGGGTTGCAGCCTCCATGATGGGCGACCGAGACGTGTGTGAGCAACTAGCCTGGGCCGACTTGGCGGAGGGTGACGCTGCGGCGTTGCAGCTTCACCTCGGGAAGTTCCGCGACGCACGAAGCAGTTCCTGGGGTATCCGCAGCCAACGTTTGGGTGATGTCACCGACAACCTCTTGAGCGCCGGCGTGGCGGCACTGATGAACGCCGGCTCAAGCACCCACGCCGCGAACCCGGGAGTAGGCGAACTGCTGGCGGCCTTGCGCATCATCATCGATCTGACGTTCGTGCCGGCCGCGTTCGACGCCTTCGTGACCGCGTACCTGGTGGCGCCCGCCGCCGTGGACAAGGAGCTCTTGGAGCTGGCGGCCACGCAGCCGGCCGCCAATTACGGCTGTCGGCGCTGGGCGACCGAGCTCCTGCACCACTACCCCTCGCCGGTGCCGGTGCGGTTGGAGGGGGTCGCCGCCCCCGCCCCCTCCGCGGCTAAGCGCCTCGAGGTCGACGCAGTCATGAACCTGGCGCGCGACCTGATGTGGCGGTTGACTGCGGCGCAGGCGACACCCTCCCTACCCGCTTGATCGCTGGGGGAAGCGGAAGTCGGGCACGTGCTCGGAGGCAGAGGTTATCTGCACCGTCTCAGGGTGTGGTGAACGCACCGTGTCGGGCGTCATTCTTGAACGCCCGAACGTAAGGCCCCTGGAGCGCCCGCCAACGTTTACCAGCATGGGTAAGTATGCGGTTCGACTCAACCTCATGCGCGACTGATGTCGCGTGGCGACGAGCATCCACTCGCTCCCGTAGCTCCAGCTGCGTGGCGAACGGTGACTGGACCACCGCAACGCGATCTTTAGTTGAACCGTACTGGGTCTGGCGGAGGCTCCTCTCACTCGTTCGGAGCGAATAGAGCATGGCATCGAGATACGATTCTGAGGCTAGGGAGCGAGTTTTCAGGATGTAAGGCGGGCGTCGCTTGGAGGTTCCGCTGGAGCCTTCCAGGCTGCGTTCAGATACTTGTATGAACTGGTCGGCATTACAGTACTTCCGACACCAAGCGCGTTCCATTATCCTCGCCCAGTCAGTATCCTCCGCTTGGGGCAGGGACGCCATCGAACATGTACCCAATACTAGTGCTCGGAGAAGTCGAAGCTAGAGGCCTGACCTTTGGCGGTCGCTGAGAAGTGATGGACGGAGACTACATAGCGTTGAAGCCTCGGGGCCAAGCGCGGCCCACTCGGTAGGCCGATAACGGCTAGTTGTGCGTACTGCGCGATGTGCGACTTGCACGGATAGCTGTTGCCGCCGGACTTACCCTTGCCTCAGAGTATGAACCTCCCTATTGATCATCAAATGCCCAATTTCAAGAGTACGCTGGGATTTGTCATGGCCCGGCGCACGCCGTGGACAGGGACCAGACGAGCGTATGGGCCTGAAACCGCAAGTCCACAAGCAACGCGGCTTCCCCGCCCTCCTCACTCTCCCCGTGCTAGCGGCCTTACCTCGGCGCGAGGTTGAGCGCGATGCCCACGTTTGCCTGCAGCCTCAACGAAGAGACGACTCCTCTGAACCACGTCTGGGAACACACCGTGGGCAGCGGCCACGCGGCACTCGCGCTGCGCGCGGATTGGCGGGCGCAGCTGGAGCGCTGCCGGCGTGAACTGGGCTTTCGCCACGTACGTTTTCATGGCTTGCTTACGCACCCGATGGACATCGTGGTTCACCGCGACGACAAGGCGCTTTACTCCTTCTTCAACGCCGACCAGATCTTCGACTACCTGCTGTCTATCGGCATGAAGCCCTTCGTCGAGCTGAGCTTCATGCCGGACGCCCTGGCCTCGGGCACCAAGACGGCCTTCAGTTACAGGGCCAACGTGACCGCCCCGAAGGACCCGCGCCAATGGACGGCGCTGATCCGAAAGGCGATGCGCCACTGGATCGAGCGCTACGGTGCGGAGGAAGTCAGAAGCTGGTACTTCGAGGTCTGGAACGAGCCGAACCTGACCGTCTTCGGGACCGGTCTGCAGGAAGACTATTTCGCGCTCTATCGCCTCACCGTAGAGGCCATGAAGAGCGTCGACGGAGCCCTGCGAGTAGGGGGGCCGGCAACCGCCAACGGCGAGTGGGTCGCGGATTTCGTCGCCTTCACCCAGAAGCACGACCTGGCGGCCGATTTCATCACCACCCACCAGTACCCCACCGACGCCTTCGGCAGCCCGGGAGACGACACCGAGCACCAGTTGGCCAAGAGCACGCGCGGCTTCATGCGCGAGAGGGCGCTGGACGCTCGGCGCGAAGCGGCAGGACGCCCGCTTTACTACACCGAGTGGAGCACCTCGTCCAACCCGCGTGACAAGCTGCACGACGAGCCGTTCGCGGCGGCATTTGCGACCAATATCCTCATGAGCGTGGACGACACCGTGGACGGCTATAGCTGGTGGACCTTCTCGGACATCTTCGACGAGAACCAGATGCCCGGCACGGCCTTCGAGGGTGGCTTCGGTCTGCTGAGCATCCACGGCATCGCCAAGCCCGTGTACCGGGCGTTCGAGCTCTTGCACAAACTTGGGCACCGGCAGTTGGTGGTCGACGGCCGGCACGACACGGTGTCTGCTTGGGTCGTAATGAGCGACGACGGCACACGCGCCACCCTTCTCCTGACGAACCACGCCCTGCCGCTCCACTCCGTCCGCACCGAGACCGTTCGCTTCGAACTGCGCGATGCGCCGACGCCGCTTAGCGCGAGCATCGAGCGCGTGGACGACGAGCATGCCAACGCACCGGGTGCTTGGCGCCACATGGGACAGCCGAACGACCTCCATGCAGAGAAGCTCGAACAACTGCACGAAGCGTCGCGCTTGGTGGTGGAGAAGCTCGACTTCGACCACGCCGACGGCGTCACCGTCGTCGAACTGCAGTTGCCGCCGCACGGCGTGGCCGCGGTGACGTTGGAGCTCGGACCGAACGCGACATGACCGCGGCGACCAACGACGAGATGCTCCACGCGCTGCAACGCGCCGCCTTCAGCTACTTCACCCACGAGACGAACCCGGCCAACGGCTTGATCGCCGACCGGACCGAACCCGGTGGGCCGGCGAGCATCGCAGCCACCGGGCTGGGGTTGAGCAGTTACCCCGTGGCCGCCGAGCGCGGCTTCCTGACACGCGCCGAGGCCGCCGAGCGCACGTTGGTGACGTTGCGCTTCTTCGCCGCCAGCGAACAGTCACAGGCCGCCGACGCCACCGGCTGGCGTGGCTTCTACTACCACTTCCTCGACATTAACAGCGGCCGCCGCGTCTGGCGTTGCGAGCTATCGACGATCGACACGGCGTTGCTGATCGCCGGCATGCTCACCGCCGCGCAGTACTTCGGCGCCGATAACGCCGCGGAGGTGGAGATCCGCGAGCTTGCCACCATGCTTTACGAGCGCGTCGAGTGGGCTTGGATGCTGAACGGCGGCGCGACCATCTCCATGGGGTGGAAGCCACGTAGCGGCTTCCTCAACTGGCGGTGGCAGGGTTACAACGAGGCGCTGATCTTGTACCTGCTAGCGCTGGGCTCGCCGAGCCATCCGATCGAGCCCGGCAGCTACGACGCCTGGACCTCGACCTACCGTTGGAAGAAGGTCTACGGCCACGAGTTCCTCTACGCCGGGCCGCTGTTCATCCACCAACTGTCGCACCTGTGGATCGATTTCCGCGGCATCCGCGACGCGTTCATGCGCGACAAGCAGAGCGACTATTTCGAGAACAGCCGGCGAGCCACTTACGTCCAGCAGCAGTACGCGGTGCGCAACAGCCGTGGGCTACGCGGTTACGGGGAACACACGTGGGGAGTCACCGCCAGTGACGGGCCCGGGCCGGCGGAACGCAAGGTCGACGGCGTGAAGAGGCGCTTCTTCGACTACCGCGCCCGAGGCGTGCCCTACGGCCCCGACGACGGCACGTTGGCGCCCTGGGCCGTGGCTGCCAGCCTGCCCTTCGCCCCGGAGATCGTGTTGCCCACGTTGCAGGCGCTCACCCGTCACCCGCTACACCTCACCAGCCACTACGGCTTCAGGGCAACCGTCAACGAGACCTTCATCTCTCGAGACGGTAAGGGTTGGGTATCACCCTCGCACCTCGGGCTCAACCAGGGCCCGATAGTGATCATGATCGAGAACTACCTCAGCGGGCTGCCTTGGCGGTGGATGCGCGGCTGCCGGCCACTCGTGCTCGGACTGCGCCGTGCCGGCTTCAGCGGCGGCTGGCTAGGCGGGTAGCTCAGGCCTCGCGCAGCGAGACGGTGGTAGCCCGGGCCCCAAACATCGCCGATAGTTCGAGCCTTATGCATCTGGATCGCCCCACCACACGCACTACGTTCACTTGAGCCGCTCGGCAACGTGATCGCCCACGCGCAACGCGTTGGCGATGATCGTAAGGGCCGGGTTGACCGCGCCGATCGACGGAAAGAAGCTGGCGTCGGCAACATACAGGTTGTCCAGCTCGTGCGCCTTGCAGTCGAGGTCCAGCACCGAACTTCTCGCGTCGGTGCCGAAGCGCGCCGTTCCGGCCTGGTGCGCGGTGCCGCTAAGCGGGATGTTCTTGCCAAGGTACAGCGAGCGCTCGAGCAACACCCCGCCATGGCCTGAGCGGTTGAGCACGTCCTTGAGCTTACGCTTCAGGTGGGTCAGGGCCTGCGGGTTGCTGGCAACCAGATCCAGGTGCACTTTGCCGTTCTTGTAGTACACGCGGTTGTCCGGATGCGGTAGGTCCTCGGCCTGCAGCCAGAAGTCCATCGAGTGCCGGGCCATCGTCTCGAAGGGCATCTCGGGCAGCCATTCCAGCCATTCGGGCAGCGCTTCACCGCGGATCTGATCGGCGTGGCTCTTGGCGCACATCTGCACCAGGCCGAGCGGATACTGCCAGTCGTCGGCCCCGAAGTAGAAGTCGCTGAAGGCAAGCGTCTTCTGGAACACCGTGTCGTTCGGTTCCCTCATCACCGCCATCAGCACGCTCATGTTGTGACGCATGTAGTTGCGGCCGAGCTGCCCCGAGCCGTTGGCCAGGCCGTTCGGGTGAGCCTCGTTCGCCGAGCGCAGTAACAACAGCGCAGAGGAGAGCGCCCCACAGGCAACGACCACGATGTCGGCCGAGAAGACCTCGTCATGCCCCTCGTGCGTGACGTAGACCTTGTCTACGGCGCGGCCCGACGCGTTGGTGCCCAGGCGCGACACGTAGGCGTTGGTCAGCAACGTCACGTTCGGGTGCTGGGCGAGGGTCGGGTCTATCGAGATCACCTGCGCGTCGGCCTTGGCGTTGAGCGGGGAGGGGAAGCCGTCGAAGTAGGTGTTACGGATGGCGATGCTCGTCGGCGTCGTCTTGCCGTCTTTCTCGTCCAGCAGTATGCCTAGCGGCAGGTGGAACGGCTTCAACCCGATACCGCTCAGGTGCTCGGACAGTTCGGCGATCTTCGGCTCGTGACTCACCGGCGGATGCGGATACGGGCCGCTCGCCCAGGGCTCCAGCGGGTCGTCGCCGCGCAGGCCGTGGACCTGATAGAGCGTTTCGGCCTGGGTGTAGTACGGCTCGAACACGTCGTAGCCCAGCGGCCATGCCGGCGAAACGCCGCCGGCATGTTGCACCTCGCCGAAGTCGCGCTCCCGCAGCCTGAGCAACGCGGCGCCGTAGACCTTCGAGTTGCCGCCCACGTAGTAGTGCAGCGCCGGGCTGAAGGTGTCGCCTCGAGCGTTGGTCCAGGTCTCCTTCGCCTGGTAGATGGCGTCCACGAAGACCGCCTGCGCGTTCCAGTTCAGCTCGCTGCGCGGCAGATAGTCGCCACGCTCGAGGATGAGGATGCGTTTGCCCGTGGCCGCGACCCGCTGCGCCAGAGACGCGCCGCCCGAGCCGCTGCCGATGACTATGAGGTCGTAGTGGTTAGCCACCGGTCGAGAACCCCGGGAACAGCGACATGCCGCCGTCGACGAACAACGAAGTGCCGACGACATAGTCGGAAAGGTCGGACGCGAGCCACACGGCGGCCCGCCCGATGTCCTCGGGCTCCCCGATGCGCTTGTAAGGAACCAGCTTCATCAGGTCCGAATAGGCCTCTTCGGTTTGCCAGGCCTTGGTGTTGATGGCCGTACGGACGGCACCCGGAGCGATCGCGTTGACGCGGATGCGCAGCGGCGCCACTTCCTGGGCCAGCGACTTCATGAGCATCTGCACACCGCCCTTGGACGCGGCGTAGTCGGCATGCCCGGCCCAAGGGATCATCTCGTGCACCGAACTCATGTGGATGATCTTCCCGGCCGCGACCGACACCGTTTCGTCTACGCCACGGCGCATGAACTCTCGCACCGCGGCCCGGGCGCACAGGAACTGCCCCGTGAGGTTGACCGAGATGACCGTGTTCCATTGCTGCAGGGTCATCTCGTGAAACGGCGCGTCGCGCTGCAAGCCGGCATTGCAGACCACGATGTGTAGGGTGCCGAACTCGGCCACCGCCTGTGCGAACATCGCCGTGACCTCGTCCTCATGACTGACGTCGGCGTGAATCGCCAGAGCGCGCCTCCCGCTCGAGCGGATCTCGGCCACCACGGCCTGGGCGCTCGGCTCATCGGTGACGTAGTTGACCACTACGTCGGCCCCGGCTTGCGCCAAGGCCAAGGCCACGGCACGGCCGATGCCGGAGTTGGCACCCGTGACCAACGCGCTCTGGCCGCGCAATACGAGCGGTAAGGAAACGCCTGGTAGTGGCGGACCGGCCTGGGGTGTCACCGGATCGGTGGGAGAGGGGCCTGTGGCCGATACTTGCCCCGCTGCTTCGTGGCCCCTTTGGGCACTAAGCGCCGCCGCTTCTCCACCTCGGTGGTGGCCATGCGCGGGGTCAGAGGCGTTGTCGTGGGATCGATACGACTTCGAGGGCACTGTCATGAAGACGCCTACCTCCTGGGTGCCAAACCCAGAAAAACCGCCGTAGGCCTACTTCAAGCGCGGGAACCTGGATCAGGTACGCCTCGTCATTTAAGCGCGCACGCCATCGCTCGTCAGTGCCGCTGCGCACGCCCAGCGTTGTTGGCTGGGAGGGGGGCCGTGCAGCGGCAGTGCCGGGGTTGGTACGTAGCGACCGTGTGTGACCAGGGCCTAGCAGCCGCCGCGCCGGGCTCGCCGTTTCGTAGCCGCCGCGCCGGGCTCGCTGCTTCGCAGTCGCCGCGCCTTCAACCAGACCTGAACGCCGACCGGAACTCGTTCATCACCCGCCGCTGCCGCTCGATGTAGCGCCACACCCACGCCACCAGCCCTAATGCCGCGGCGAGGAACAGCAGGGGCAGCATCAGGCCGAGCGGCTCCAGCAGCAGCGCGAAGACCATCAGGAGTCCCGCGAACAGGTGCGTTAGCGCCGTGTGGCCGTTGCTGGGCGCCAGGTCGACGGCGCTGGCGTCGTGGTAGCGCTGCGCGTAACGCGCCGCCTGCACCGCGAACGGCAGCGAGAGGAACGTGACGTAGACGGCGAATGGCGCCAAGCCCAGCAGCGGTAGGACCGCCACCAAGGCGTACGCGAGCGCGAAAACCACCAGCAGCACGTTTTTGGCGCGGCGCGTGCCGAGGCGCACCACCAGGGTCCGCTTGCGCGTCTTGGAGTCGGACTCGGCGTCGCCGAACGAGTTGATGAGCAGGACGTTCGTGACCAGCAGCGCCACGGGCAAAGACAGGAGCAGCGCCTGCCAGGAGTAGGCGCCGGTTTGCACGAAGTACGTTCCGAGCGTGATCCCCACCCCGTAAGTGGTGGCGATGAGCGCCTCCCCGACGCCCGGTGCCAGGTTGATGAACGAGAACCTACCCTCGGCCGCGGTGTAGAAGACGCCCGCTGCCAAGCCGTACAGGATCAACGGCAGCAGTCCCCAGCCGCTCACCACCAGCAGGTAGACGCCGATGACGGCAGCCACCAGGCTCAGGGCCAGCCCCCAGAAGCCCATCTCGGCGCGCGACACCAGCCCTAGCTGGATGACGCGGGAGCCGCCGCTGAACGGCCTGAGCGCCGCGCGGTTCTCGCCGTCGCGCTCGGCGTCCTTCCAGTCGTTGATCATGTTGGTTCCGACCTGCACGAGTAAGGCGGCGATCAGGGTGAGGGCGAACAGTCCTAAGTCGAGAGCGCCCATGGCGGATAGGGCCAGCGCCCCGCCCAGCAGCACCGACACGAGCGACGCCGTCAACGACAGCGGCCTGATAGCCGTACGGTACGCCCGGGCCTTCGCCAACAGGTCGTCCCAGGCGCTGGAGCGCTCCTGATTCTCGCGGAACTCGAAAACCGTAGGCGGCTGCCCCTGCAGGATCTCGGGGACGAAGCGGTACTTCACGCTATGAGGCCTCACCCGGATGAACTCCAAGCGGTCGAGGGCGCCCTGCCGCTCCATCTGCGCCACGATCGGCGAGCGATGGCGCAACAGCTCCACCGCCCGCTCGCGCCCAGCGTCGGCGACGATCTCGGCGCGGCCGATGACCTCACACTCCTCCATCTCCATGAAGGTCGCGCCCTGATGGATGAGCAGGGCCGTCTGCGGCACGTTGAGCCACTGGGTGATCTTGGGGTCACCCTTCATGCTCGTCAGGTAGATGTTGAAAGCTTCGTCTGCCGCGAAGTGCATCATGCGCAGCCTCGGCGCCCCAAGGTTGGACGTGCCGACCGCCCCAACCTCGGCCCGGGCCAGGTACGCGAGCACCTCGTCCTTCGAACGGTTCGCCATGCCTACAAGCCTAAGCTAGCTCCCGGATCGCTTTCGCTCCACAGCATGCATAGCGGCGAACCGCTTGGCGGCGCTCCGGTTCAGGTCTCCAGGCTGGGCGGGTGCTCCGGTGTGAACCCGCTATCGGTCAGCAGTTGGTCGACTTCTCTTCTCTGGCTTGGGGTGAGTTCCCAGTCGGCGGCGCGCACGTTGCGCTCGACCTGCGCCGGCGTCATGGCGCCGGCGATCACGCTGGGGATGGCGGGGTCGGCGAGGAGCCAGGCGAACGCCAGGTCGAGGAGCTCACGGCCGTGGCTTTCCGCGTAGCCGGCGAGCCTCTCCACGGCGCCCAGCACGTCCTCCGTCAGCTTGGGCTGCCACACTGCGTTGCCGGTAACACGGGTGCCGGCGGGCAGGGGCCGGCCCTTGCGGTACTTGCCGGTGAGGATGCCGCTGAACAGCGGGTAGTACGGCACGAACGCGATGCCGAGGCGGCGGCTGGTGGGCAAGACGTCCCTCTCCGCTTCGCGCCTGAGCAGGTTGTACATGTTCTGCACGCTCACGAAGCGGGGCAGGTTCTGCTCGCTCGCTACGCTGTTCGCTTCGCGCAGTTGCGCGGCGCTGAAGTTCGAGCAGCCGACCTCGCGCACCTTGCCGGCGTCGATCTGCTCCCGCAGGGCGCCGAGGGTGTCGGCGATCGGCACGTTCTCGTCGGGGTAATGGAGCTGGTACAGGTCGACGTAGTCGGTTCGCAGGCGCCTCAGGCTCGCGTCCAAGGACTTCCTGACGTAATCGGGGTGCGCGCCACCCTCCAGGCCGGCGTGCTCGTTGGCGACGCCGAACTTGGTGGTGAGGATCACCTTGTCACGCTTGCTCCTGAGGGCTTCACCAATGAACTCCTCGCTCTTCGTTGCGCCGTAAGCGTCGGCGGTGTCGATGAAGGTGGCTCCCGCGTCGATGGCGGCGCTCACGACGTCGCGAGCCCCGGCGAGGTCCAGGCGGCCACCGAAGTTGTCGGTGCCGAGCCCGACCACGGGGACGGTGAGGGAGCCAATGGTCCGCGTTCGCATGCCGCGAGTCTAGCGCGCAGGTTGCGCCGAGTTCATGCCTGCGGGACCGCGCGGATGAATGACCATGCTGCCCCAACTGCCAATCTGGCAAAATGAACGACCAGACTGGCAGAAAGGAGCTCGACGTGGCTACCTGGGTCCCCGCAGCACCCAAAGCGCCTGATGGCTCTTCGAGCTTCGTTCACACGGCAGTATTCGGACAGGAGTTGGGCTCCGAAGCCGCCTTCGAGTTGATCGACGCTGGACTGGAGAGGAGGATTCTGGACAACTTCCTGAAACTGTTCCCACAAGCGGATGACGCGGTGGGCCGGGTCTTGAGTTTGAGCGAACGCTCGCTGGCGCGGCGGCGCGGCCACGGCAGGCTCACGCCTACCGAGAGCGACCGCCTTTACCGTCTGATCGAGTTGTTCGATCAAGCCAGCAGCGTGGCGCTGAGGGTTCCGAGTGCTGTGATGCGCGGCCAGAGGAACGTTCTCCTCGATCCGGAACACCCCGGGTGGCGCAGAGTGAGCATCTCGGATCCCGAGCCGTTCTTGTTCGACTCACGCCTGCTTGGTTGAGGCCCCGCAGCCTGGCTAGACGGCCATGTGTCGTTCGCCCGGCGCCGGGAGATTAAGTCAAATTTTGTGCGTCGTCACTAGCCTGGAGGCATGAACCTTCAACGGCACGGACTCCCACGCCTTCTGCTCCTCGTGTTCCTTATCCTCTCTCTCGCCGCTTGCGGTTCGGCACCGACCCCGCCAGGCGGCGGTGGTCCCAAGCCCAAACCGACCGACCCGATTCCCAACCCACCTGAAACGTCAACCCTGAGCATCGAAGGCCTGACGCTCACGCCGAGCCTCGCGCCGGAGGGCGGCTCCGTGTTGGTGGCGTTCACGGTTCACAACCGTGGCGCCGACGCGGTCCCGGCTTCCACCACCGTCCTTCGCCTCAACGGCAGCGCGCGCGAGGTCCGGACCGGGGACGCCGTCCTCGCGGAGTTGGCAACCCCACAACTGCAGCCGGGAGATGCGAAGGCGTTCAGCGAGATGGTCGCGCTGGGCGGCACGCCCTTGGGCGCTTACTTCTTGTGGGTGCTGGCGGGGGCCGAGGACGACACGGCGCACGCGGCCGCGCCGCTCGGCGTGGCGCTACCCGCCTGCGAAGCTCCGCAAGTGGTGGTCGACATACCGGACGCTTCTCTTCGCCAGTACCTTACCGAGGCCCTCACGGTCAGTGGCGAGCTCAGGTGCGGCGCCATGCACGACCTGCTCACCTTCGAGTTCGGCGGCTTCGGCAAGCCGAAGGTCGGTTCGCTGGTGGGCATGCAGCACGCCGCTAACCTGACGGAGCTGATCATGCAAGGCCAGACGGAGTTGGAGGACTTGACGCCTTTGCAGGGCCTGACGGGGCTCACGTCCCTTACCGCAAGCAACCTAGCGGTGAAGGACGTGGCGCCACTCAGCCAGCTGCGTAACCTGAGCCGCCTCGACCTCTCGTGGAACTACGAGATCGAGGACCTGGCGCCGCTCAAGTACCTCACCGGCCTGACGGAGCTAGACCTCTACTACTCGCTGACCGCGGGTAAGGGCATTGGTGAGATCGTGCCGCTCCTCACTCAACTGACGGACCTCAATATCGGCTGGTCGAACCTCACGGACATCGAGATGATCCGCGGCATGACGGGCCTCACGAAACTGAACGTGGGCTGGAACTCGCTGGCGAGCATCGAGCCCCTAGCGGGCCTCACGAACCTGACCGAGTTGAACGTCGGCAAGTCCGGCACTACGGACCTGTCGGCGCTCAGCGGGCTGGTGAACCTGACCACCTTGGGAGTCCGGTTGAACAGCGTCACCAGCCTCTCCCCCTTGGCGGCCATGACGGACCTGAGGAAGCTCGACGCCGGCAGTAACGAGGTGAACAGCCTCGCCGGCCTCGAGGGCCTGACGAGGCTCGAGGAGCTCAACCTCAGCTCCAACGACGGCATCGCCGACATTACGGCCCTGGCGGGCCTCACTGCCATGACCGACCTCGACCTGAGCGGGAACGCGGTCGAGGACATCGGAACCCTGCAGCACCTCACCGGACTCAAGACCCTCGAGTTGTCCGACAACCGGATCAGCGACATTGGGGTGCTCACGGGGCTGGCCGCCCTCGAAGAAGTCGACCTGAGCGAGAACTGCCTGGACGAGACGCCGGGCTCCGCCGCCAGCCAGGTCATCACCGAGCTGAAGAACCGAGGCGTGACGGTCTGGGCGAGTTTCCAGGGCGACGGGTGTGATTGAACGGTCGCGATGCACCGGATGTGTTTGAGCGCTTGCGATCGAACGGGTGTGATTGCACGGTCGTGATCGAGCGGCGCTAATCGAACCTACCCCGGCTACGGCTATAGTCGGGGTAGGTTCACGATGCTCAGTTTTCGCCCACAGGCAAGCGGCGGCTACCTAAGACGCGGCAGACTCCTCGGAATGTTGCCCGATGAGCCCGGTTTCGTCGTGTGGCTCGAGGCGCCGTATGGGTACGGCAAGACCATCCTCGCGAGCCAGTGGGCCGATCTTCTCGAGGGCGAGGGTTGGCGCGTCGTCTGGACGGCGCTTGGCGGGCGAGAGGCCAGAGCACCCATCGCCAAAGAGCTGGGCCTTCCGGAAGGCGCACCTTGGGGCGCGCTGTTGGACGCCCTCTGGCAGCAGCGGACATTGCTCGTCATCGAGGACCTCGAGACGGTCGAGGATCACGAGGCACTGGCGCCGCTCCTCAGGGACGTGCGTGGCTTGCTCCTGCTGGCGAGCCGCACGCGCATCGACTGTTCGGAGCTGCCCCGGCTGGTGACCCGGCGGCGGTTGATCCACCTGAGCAGTGCCGAGCTAGGGTTCAGCGAAGCGGAAGCGAGACAGCTGTCCGGCAACGACGAGCGGGCGTCCGACGTGTGGAGGCGGACGCACGGTTGGCCCTTGCCGCTGCATTTCGCCCTGCTCGCCGGGGATATGCCGGAGAGCAGCAGTCTTCTCGACGGGATGCGCGCGAGCCTGGACGATGCCGAATGGGAAGAAGCCCTGCTGCTGGCCACGGTTGTGCAGCTGCCGCGGGCCGGGGCGACCCCGGCCACGGAGCGGCTCGCACGCGGCGGCTTCGCCCAGCGCACGGAGGGCGGTTTCCGGCTTCACCCATTGGTCGGTGAGGCCCTGCTGCACGCCAACAAGGAAGCGGCGGGCGCGGTGCTCAGGCGAGAGGCGCTGAGGCTGCCGGTGGTGGAGCGCGCCGAGGCCTTCGAACGGAGCGGGCTTCTTGGCGACCTGGAAGCGACCCTCGAGGCCGTGACCACGCAACTGTGGCGCCTGGCGCCCGAAGGCGTGCTCCGCTGGGACGCGCTGCTTACCACCCCTGCGTCGGCACGCCGCCACGTCATGGTGGGCGCCGCGCTCAAGGCGTTGGGCCGGCACCACGAGAGTGCGGCGCGGCTGGAAGCGGCGCTGGCCGCCGGCACGCTCTCACCGGACGAGCAGGTGATGGCGCTAGGGGAGCTCTGCTGGGCTCAGGCCTTCACCGACCCCGCGGCAGCCGCCAGAACCGTCGAGGAGGCCGAGCCGCTTCTCGACGAGGTGAGCCCGGAGCGCGCCGGGCGCTTCCTGGCGAACGCCTTCTTCGTCGACATCAGCCGGCAGCGCTTCGATGACGCGCTGGCCAAGCTCGAGCGCGCCATGCAGCTCTTCCCGGCCGACAGCCCGTACCGGTTGGGAGCTCAGATAAACCACGCCTTGGGTCGCTGGGACAAGCATGGTGACGTTGAAACGCGCCTCCGGGTGCAAGCCGAGACGCTGCCCGAGGTGTGGCGCCTCTACCCCAGTGACGCCCCGGGCCAGTGCCGCGATCTGGGCATGCTGCACGGTTGGCTCGGCAACACCTCGACAGCACGCGCCTACTTCGAGGAGGCGTTGCGCGGAGCCCGTTCCAACCCCCTGGTCGGCTTGGAGGTAGAGGCGGCGCTGGCTGCCATGGACGCTGACCCCGAGCCGTTCCATCAGCTGCTGAGCAAGGCCGAGGAGTGGGGCGACCCCTACACGCAGGAGATAATCACCATGCACGGCGTGAAGACGCTGTCTCACGACCGGGTGGCGGCAGAGAACTTCTACGCGCGCAGCGCCGCGCAGGGCGGTCTGGCCGCCGCCTCATACGCCGAGCTGCTGGTGGCGCACGGCGAGACCGCCACCGCCCTCCGGCTGGTGTCTGAGAACCTGGAGGAATACACCGACAGGGCGCGCCGACTCTACCTGAAGGCAGCGCGCTATCGCCTCACGCGCGATCCCGAGCACTTGTCGGCCCTTCTCGATCACACCACTGCCGGGCCGCGGTTGTTGCCGGGGCTCGTGCCGCTGGCCGAACTCCCGCGCGACCGGCCCGAGCTGTCGCTCGGCTACCCGCTCGAGGTCGTGATGGCCTCCGACTGGAAAGAGGCCCGCGAACTCCGGGCCGGCGAGCTACCCGACCTGGAGCTGCTGCTCCTGGGCCGACTGACGGTGCGCCTCCTCGGGGAGGAAGTGCGCCTACCCGAGCGGCAACAGCAGATACTCACGCTGTTCGCGCTGGGGCTGAACCGGGAGGAGGTGGCGGAGGCCATGTGGCCTGAGAGCAGCTCCACCAAGCAGCGCAACAACCTGGGGGTGCAGATGAGCCTGCTGCGCAAGCAGGTCGAGCCGTGGGGCGTCAGGACGTACGTTTTCGAGAACGGCCTCAAGAGGGTGACCGCCGACGTCACCCGACTCAAGAACGCCATCGCGGCGCGGGACGCGGTGGCGGTGCTCGAACTGTACCTGGAGCCGCTGGCGCCGGGCATGGGGCTGGACGCGGTGCTCCTCGTGCGCGAGCAGTTGCGCGAGGAGGTCGTCGGTCTGCTGGAGGGAGCAGCCGCCGAAGCCGACGGAGAACGGGCGGAGGCGTACCTGGCGCGCATCCTGGAGCTCGAACCGTTACACGAGCGCGCCCTGCAGGGCTTGCTTGGGCACCTGCTGCAGCGGGGAAGGCGGCGCGACGCGCATAAGCGGTACCGTTCGTTCGCTCGGCTGCTGGAGGAGGAGATGGGCCTCGAACCGTTGCCGGAGACTAGGGAGTTGCTGCGAGAGCCCGGTACCGCCTGACTCCGGCCCGCCCTCACCAACCTTCTTCGAGTTCCGTTTCGAAGCCGGCCGCGTCTATCGCCGTCCAACCCCCACTTATGGGGTTGTAGACGAGTTCCTCGCCGCCAGGCCCGTAGAGCTGGGAGTTCGGATCGCCGACCAGCGGCAGGTCGTAGGAACCGCCGGTGTTGGGGTCGACGTAGCTTCCCTCGCCTCGGATGACCCCCTGGATGAAGCCCGAACTGTCGATGCCGCCGGTGCCGCCCACACTGCCCGCGCCGGTGGGGCCGCCAAGATAGGCGCCAGGGTTGCCGCCCAGGTAGGCGCCAGGGTTGCCGCCCAGGTAGGCGCCAGGGTTGCCGCCCCCGGCCACCGGCTGGCCACTCCCCGCCGGAACCGGCAGGACCGTCACCTGGGGCTGGAGACCGGATTCTTGGCGTACCCAATGGACCTGTACGACCCCAACGATCGGGTCCTGTTCGGCAAACAGTAGGTTGTTTTCATCGATGAAAACGATCCTGTTGAACCCGTCGGGTTCCGCCGCGACGTTGGCGATGCAGCTACCGAACAGGCAGAGCTGCGGCGAACGCTCGAGGACGTGGGTGACCACGACCCCATTGGACGCGGTGTACGTGCCGGCGCTCCAGGTCGCCACCTGCCCGTCGACGTACCAAGCTGACCTGAAGGAGTTATCCGGTGCATACGTGATGGCGCGCCAGGCCAGCTGACCGGGCCACAGTTGAGTCACCGCCAACCAGTTGCCGTGCAGTCTGCCCGCCGCTTCCTGTGGCGAGGCCCATGGTTCACCCTGGCCGCCAGGTGCTTGCTGCGGGCCCATTGCCGCGGCGGGGCCTTGGGCCTGGGTCTGGTTCCGGTACGCCGCGTACGCCTCGACCGATCCGGCCACCGGTTGACCGGCGCCGTCAAGGCCGTACAACCACACGTACAGGGCGTTGTTGTCCGACTGGAGTTGCAGGGTGATGCCGGCAAGTTCTCCCTGCAGCCAGAACGAGGCGGTAGCAGTTGCACCGTCTTGGTTGGTGAAGTTCAGCGGCATGCCCTGGATGTCGCCGCTCAATTGCCCGAGGTTCTGCTGCAGCGTTATGACGAAGCCGTTCTGTGGCTCCAGGTAACTGCCGCTGAGGTCGACCTGTCCCTGGGCTCCGGCCACGCCCGTCACGAGTAGCAGTGTCAAGAGGAGTGTGAGTAAGTGTCCGCGCGCTTGCATGGTCTGCCTCCAGGCTCGATGGTGCCAGGCGGCAGGCTAATTTCCACTTAATCGCCCCTGCGACCCCTTTAAGCCGGATTTAAGCCTGCCCGACTAGCATGCGTGCAACTCGAGGGAGGCTTGTCATGATCAGGCAAAACGGGGTCGCTCGGTTCCTCAGTTGTTCTCTCACGCTCCTAGTGCTTTCGCAAGCGGGCGCGCAGCTACCATTTGCCCCACAGGCGCAGCCGGTCATGCAACCAAGCCCGCTCGCCGGCTACTGGCAGGTCGTGACGCCAGCCCCAGGAGGCAATCCGGCGTTGACCGCCACCACCATGAACGAGATCGACGCAACCGGGAGGTTCCGGCAGACCTACTATTTCGGCAATCAGGTCGCGGGCTTCGCGGAAGGGTACCTGACGATACTGGCGGACTGGGGGCTCACGCAGGTGATCACGAACTGGTCTCCGCAATACTGCACTCCGCGGGGCTGCGTGCCGCTCAACCCCGCTACCCAGGTATCGGGACGCTTGGTCTTCTTAGGGCCGACGATGTTCGTGGCGGTGGTGCAAGACCCGGCCACGGGACAAGCCGCCACCTCCTCTTGGCAGCGAGCGTCCTCGCCCATACCCGTCGCGGCCGGCCCCGCCGCACCGTTCCCGCAGGCCGGCTATTCCGGTGCGGGCAGCGGCTACCCCGGCTACTACGGCGCCGGCACGTACAGCACCGGCATGTACGGCACCGGGACCACCGGCAGTGGCGCTAACGGAGGGGGCTACACGGGCAGTTCTGAAGCCGGCTCCACCGGAGGCTACGATTACACGTCCGCGCTCATAGACGCCTTGGCCGGCGAACGCTCCTACACCGATGAGTACGGGAGCAGCTACTACTTGCCTAACCTTCCCGATCCGAACACCAGCTACTACTCGCCGGAAGGCAACCCGCTCACCTTCGACGAGTACAACTGGACTTGGACGGAAACGGACTCCTCGGGGTGGGAAACGCAGCTCGAGCCCGACGGTTACGGTGAGTGATAGGCGGCCTACCGTTCCTTTTTGAGCTCTCGGGACCAACTCATCGCCTGAACGGGTCTGGCGAACCCCGTTCAGGCGGATTGTTGGAGCCGTTCGTACTATGGAGCGAGGAGCAAAGCAGTGTCTGGCCGGCGCCGGGCCCCTGCACACTGGCGCCGACCAAGCTCCACAAACGTCACAGGACCGCGGGTGCTCGAGTATGCGCGTGAGCCCGGGCCTCAGCGACTACCTGACGACCTCGTAGGTGAGGGCGACGGAGTGGAGGATGACGTCGTCCGAGTAAGTATCTGCGCCGGTCGAGTCGCGCTGCAGTGAGACGATCCAGAGTTCGCCGTCGAATACGCTTGCGGGGATCGTGAACGTCTGCTTCGCGAAGACGCGATATCCCGCCGCCGCCGCTGCCGGCGCGTCCATGCTGGTGGCGTCTATCAGGGCGTCACCAGGTTCGTAGGAGCGAGGGCGGATGAAGAACGCGATGTTGCCGCCGGCCGACGTCGTGGGCGAGAAGTACAGGTCGAGCTGTACGGAGGCGGTATCGTCCCAGTCGAGCGGTCGCTGGATTGCCAGGAATGCGGGACCGGCAAATGAGTGCTGCCAACTGAGGCCTAGCGGAACAGCAGTGATGACGGTCGAAGTAGGGTCGAAGTTCAGGGCATTCGCAGGGAACGATACGCTCCTCGTTCCGTCCACGGCCGCTCTGAGGGCCTCGAAGTTAGCGTTGACGTCGGCCGCTCGGATCACCTCGCCCGCGGTGAAGGTCTCAAGGTCGACCGCGTATGCGAAGAGCGCGCCGAAGGCGATGGCGAAGGTGACGATGGCGTAGACGAGGGTCTTCTTCATGACTGCTCCTATGAGGTGGCTCATTGCCAATTCGCCAGGTCCCACTTGGCGTTGTCCCAAGTGGCAGCGGACCCTGCGGGAGGGGGTGGGGTGCCGCACGCCGCGAGCAGCAGCGCTAGCGCGAATATCAGAACCACGACGCCGGTTCTTCGACGCTTCATGATGACCTCCTCTAATTGTGCCTCCTTGCACGTTATTGGTTGAGGTACGTGGGAGGTGGGCTGATAATTCACAACGGCGGCCGCCGTAGCACCCGTGGTGACTAGGAAGCGGCCGACGCAGTGTCGTCCGATCGACGTCGCCCCGACGTCCCTAACCCAGCGTTCCGGTCAAGCCGGCCAGGCGCCGGTACACGGCCGTCTGCCCAACGTGATAAGTATCGTGCCACGCGAGAAACTCGAGCCACTCGAGCCTGGAGAGCTCGTCTTGCCCGGAGGGTTCGGCCAACAACGCCTCGGTGGCCCCGCCTAGGGCGGCCTCCAGAAGTACCTGAGAGCGGCCGAGTTCCAGCAATAACTCGCTGGTCTCATCGACCTCGTGGCCCAACGGTACGCTGGACCCGCTCCGATACTTACGACCACGCTCCGAATCCCAGGTGGTCTCGGTGTCCAAGGCCTGCAACATGTTGTCGCGCGTCGCCACGATGTGGCCGATCACCCAGTTGAGCGTGCTGCCACCTTGAGCCACGGAAAGAAGGCTGGCTTCCTGCGTTACTCCTGCGAGGTTCTTCTGGGTAACGTTCACGTTGCGGCGCAGCGTTTCCACGAGCCCTGCAATTCGGGAACTTCCAACTCTCGTCATTCGTTCCTCCCTGGGTTCTTCGGATCGTAAGCCATCTGAGTCCCGCCTCAACGGTAGGCGGTATCCACTGCAACGGTTGCTCAGGCCGCCGCTCGAGCCGTCGCTCGGGCCATGCCCGAAGTACGATGTGTGAAGAGCGCCTGAAAGCCGAATGGGCGTTCTCTCGGCTGATTCTCAACTTGCCGCTCTTACGTGAGTAGATGGCCAGACCGGACGACGTGACCGCTGCTCTGTCAGGAGGGGTGCGAACAATGCCTACCAAGGTTGGCCAAGTCGCTCATGCCACCAAGGCCGCGCCGCCTTCGCGGGCGTCGTTGGCCGAGAGGATCCTGACGATTCCGGTTCGTCACGAAGATCTAATGCGGCCGGTCGAATTGGTCGACGCGGTGCGGCGGGATCTGGCGCTCGAGCTCGGCGCCGGAGTTGACGTCACATGGCTGGACCCGGATCAGGTCTTGGTGAGAACCGCGGGTGCGGATGGCGCCGGTCAGGAACGGGCCGATGGCACGCCCGAGGCCACGCCCGAATCCACGAGCCCGGCAACAAGCTTCGAACTGCGCAAACGCGGCGTTGCCGTGGCCTACCTATCGATAGTGCGCCCCGAGCCGCTCTCTGACGAGGAGCTCCGGCTCGTGGGCTTCCTCGCGAGGGACGTCAGCCACTGGTTGACGGAGGCGTCCAAGCGGATCGAGACCCGTTTGGTGACCGCACTGAGCACCACCCTGCCAACCTGTGAGAGCCTCGACGAGGCCGCGCGTGTATCGGTGTTCACCATCGTCGAGCGCCTGGGGGCCGAGGCCGGCATGCTGTTGATCAGGGGCGAGTCGGGGTTCAGGTCCCTGGCGGAGATGGGCACCTGGAGCGACGATGACGCCAGCAGGCGTGAACGCTTCGAGATCGCAGAGGCGTGCGCCCATACCTACGGCCCCCGCGTTCACGCTGGAAGCATCGTCGCGGCTCCGGTGGGGAGCATCATGCCCGCCCGGTACGTACTGCTGCTCAAGGTGATACTTCCAGACCCACGCCAAGCGACCGGGTTCCCTACCCTCATGCAGGCGGCCCGGGTACTAGAGCCGCACCTAAGCGCCAGGTGGCGCGCGTTGGTGTTGGGCGAGTTGCTGCAACTGGGCCAGGCATCACTCGGCGCCTCGACCGAGAGCATGTACGCCGAAGCGCTCGAAACGGCGGCGCGGCTGGTGCCTGGCGCGGACAGCGGCTTTCTACTGGTGCGCCACGACGCGCAAGAGCCGTTCGTGTTCAACGCGGTTCATGGGAACGTGGCCGCCGAAGTGCTCGGGCGTTCCGTCACCAGTGAGCGGGCGTTCACCTGGTACGGCTCCGACGCCAACGGTTGGCAGAACGGCCACGCGAGGATAATGCGCCACGGTGACGCGGAAGTCGCCAGCCTGGCGGACTTGGATGAAGCCGACTCCGCAGGAAGCCCCGAACCTGAGCCCGGGTTGGAAGGTGAGTCCCTCACCCGGCGTGCCCAGGCCGGGCTGTCCCTTCCCGTGGTTTTCGACGCCAGCGTACTGGCGCTGCTGTGCCTCGAGAATCAGACTGAGCCCGACGCGTTCGGCCGCGACTCGCGCGAGATAGCCGAGATGTTCGGCTCGCCCCTCGCCGGCCTGTTGCAACGCCAACGCACGCATGACCTCCTGATGCATGCCGCCGTAACCGACAGCCTGACCGGCCTGTCCAACCGCCGAGCGTTCGATGAGATACTCCAACGCGAACTCGCCCGCACCGAGCGTAGCGGGGCCGCCCTCAGCGTCCTCCTGATGGACATGGCGAACTTCAAGGAGATAAATGACGTTTTCGGCCACGAGGCGGGCGACGAGGCGCTGGTGGCCGTGGCAGCCACCCTGCGCGCCAGTGTGCGCGACGGCGATTACCTGTTCCGCTGGGGCGGCGACGAGTTCGCCGCCATCCTCGTCGACGAGGCAGACCGCCTCACGGAGAACACGGCGGAGCGCCTGCGCGCGGCCGTGCCGGCCGTGGAGTTCCGCGACAGGAAACTACGGATCGACGTTGGTTGGGCCGAGGCACCGGTAGATGGTCGCGACGCGGTAACCCTTCTCCGGGTCGCGGACGAACGCATGTACGAGAACAAGCGAAGCCGCTGACGCACCGCGACCCGCTCGGAGTAGGAGTACGGGCGGGCAGACGGCAGAGAGTAGGCAGCGAATAGGCGAAATGTGACCGTGGTCACGGCCCGTCGAGTGTCCGGAGCACAAGCATCTAATCTAAGAGACCCACCGCGAATCTATCCGGAAGGTAGCTATCCGCCGTCCGGTAGAGAGTAGTGATGATCGCATGGCCGGTGCACGGGCGGGTTGGTTCCACTCGTCTCACTATGCCGGCAGGGCTGATGAGAAGGGGGGCGCGTCCCTTGCGCTAGCGTGGCGTGGGCCCATCGACTGTTCCTGCAAACAATCTGTTCAGGGTTGGTGGAGAGGCGAGCCACGGTCCACCGCGGCAACATGGTCTTTGCTCGTGAACACAGGAGGAACCGATGCGAACCACTCGCTTGCCCGGGTTAACGGGAGCGCTGGTGGCTCTGACCGCAGTGGCGCTGGTGCTGGCCGCTTGCTCGAGCCCGCAGAGCCCGCAGGTCACGCCCAGCAACAATCCCATCGTGGAACTCGACGGCTTCAAGGCCGAGGTCGAGTTGTCGAAGGTCGACCCGGACGCTTTATCGCCGCAGAGCTTAGTGCGTACGACTTATTGTCCCGCTGACAGCAACGTGTCTTACAGGCAGGTCGTGGTGCCCATGCTCGGCTTGGACGTGGACGGCATCAGGCCTTACATCGATGTCTTCTGGATGCCGAAGAACTGGAACGGCAAGCTGTTGCTCTACGCCCACGGCTACGTCTCTCGCACCGCCGACTTCACCGCAGCGGACTTCATGAGCCTCGTTACCGGTGATGCCGGCCTCCTCGAGACCCGAGACCTCGCACTCTGTGAGGGCAACGCGATCGGCCTATCCAGCTATGCCGGGCAGGGATACGCCGTGCAGCAGGGTATTGCTGAGACGCACCTGTTGAACGCGGTGTTCCCGATCATCTTCTGGCGGCGTCCCAGCGAGACCTACGTTTTCGGCCACTCCATGGGCGGGCTGATCACGGTGGCGCTCGCCGAACTCTTCCCGCGGCGCTACAAGGGCGCCATGCCGATGTGCGGACCCGTGGGCGGGAGCCTGGCGGAGTTCAGCTACATCGGGAACTTGCGGTTGCTCTTCGACACCGCTTTCCCTGGCATTCTGAATGGTTCGGTCGACTCCTGGATGCCGCCCGACCCGGACTGGATAAGTCTGGTGATGGCTGCGGTCGGGGATCCCTTGTGGGCCTCCTCCTTCGCCGCTCTGGTGAACACATCACTGACCTTCGGCGGTTCGCCCGGGCTCGCGCTGCCTGCCGTGCAGACACCGGCCAACTACGGAACCAGCTTGGGACCCTCCGTAGACGCCGGCCTCGCCGTCAACGCGGTGCTGCACGCCCTTCGCTACTCGGTAGAGGGCGGCGGCGACGCCATCGCCCGTGGCGGTGGCTCGCCCTTCTCGAACGCCGGCGTGACGTACGGTCCACTTGCCGCCGGCCCCTACGTCGATCCGAGCGACGTGTTCGCGGCCGATCCTGCGGCAATCCTCTACTACACGCTCTTCTACCAGCCCAGCGGCAACCTCCGGGTGCCCACTCTCTCGCTGCACGGGTTCGTCGACCCCGATGTGCCGACAGTGCACGAAGTGCTTTACCGGGCCCTCGTGACGTCGAAGGGCGCAGGCGCCATGCTTCGGCAGTACCTGGTCCAGGGGTACATGCCAGACGATCTTCTGCTGATGGCGGGCGCTGACCCCAGCACCCTGCCCCCCATCGCGGCGCGCGCTGACATCCGCTACGGTCACTGCAACTTCCGGCCTGCGGACATGATCACCGCCCTCGACGCCCTCGTCACACGTGTTCACGACGGAACCTGGCCGGACCTGGAGCCAGCAGGCTTCACTCCGCTGCCCCCGCGTCCATAACGCCACCGTCCACTCGCCGCCCCGCCGCCTTCCACGCCGGCACTGGGGTCTAGACCAACGACCTGCTCACGGACTCGCCCATCCGGGTGATACGCGAGTAGGTCGTTGGCCTGCTGGTCCTGGCCTCATGACGGTTCTGCCATCGCCCGCCCCGCCAGCCACCCCGTAGTCCAGGCGCTCTGAAAGTTGAAGCCGCCGGTGATGCCGTCGATGTCGAGGATCTCCCCGGCAAAGTGCAGGCCGGGCGTCACGCGGCTCTCCATGGTGGCGAAGTCGACTTCCTTCAACCGCACGCCGCCGCAGGTCACGAACTCCTCCTTGAAGACCCCTTTGCCGCTTATCTCGTAGTGGCCGCCGTGCACCTCGCGCACCAGGGCCGCCACCAAAGTGTTCGAGGCGTCGCCCCAGCGCATGTGGTCGTCCGCTCCGGCGGCCGCCGCCAACCTTCGCCACAGCCGCTGGGGCAAGTCCAGCGGCCCCGCGGCGAGTACGGTGCGCCTGGCATCGGCCAGCCTCGCAGCGAGCAGCGCTTCCCGCACCTCGTGCTCGGTCGCGTCGGGCCACCAGTTCACCGTGAGGCCCAGCCGGTAGTCGTGGTCGTGCAAGAGCCGCGCACCCCAGGCCGATGCCTTCAGCACCGCCGGACCGGAGAGGCCCCAGTGGGTGATGAGTACGGGACCCTCGTGCGCCTCCTTCGCGCCGACCAAGCGCACCCGCCCGGCCTGAACCGAAACGCCCGCCAAGCCGCGCAAGCGTGGGTCGTCGAGCTTGAAGGTGAAGAGTGAGGGGACCGGTGGCTCTATTGTGTGCCCTAGTGCGGCCGCCCAGCGGTAGCCGGCGGGTGCGCCGCCGGTCGCGAGCAGGACGCGGTCGGCCGCCACCTTGCCGCCACTTTTCAGCCGTAGCACGAAACTTGCGCTGGCCCGGCGGGCGCCGGTCTGGTTGGCATCGGACGCCCCGACACCGACACCGTCAATCTCCCCTTGCGCCTCGACGTCGATCACGGCGGAACGGGTGCGGACTTCTACCCCGGCTGCGCGCGCCGCGCCCACCAAGCAGTCGATGACGGTTGCAGAATCGTCGGTGACGGGGAACATGCGGCCGTCGGCCTCGGTCTTGAGCGCCACCCCGCGCTCCTCGAACCAGGCGACCGTTTCGCGTGGGCCGAAGCGCGTGAAAGGACCAAGCATCGCCCTGTTGCCGCGCGGGTAGTTGCGGACGAGCAGAGCTGGGTCGGGCTGGTCGTGAGTGACGTTGCAGCGGCCGCCGCCGGATATCCGCACCTTCGCCAAGTGTGCGGCGCTGCTCTCGAGGATGGTGACGCTCGCGGCCCGGTTCGCCTCCTTGCACGTTATGGCCGCGAAGAAGCCGGCGGCGCCTCCGCCTACGATCACGACTCGTGGGCCAGTGTTCGTCACGCGCCCATGCTAACGGGAGAGCTGCGCGCCGGATGCGCCAGGCCCGTTCGGCGCTCAATGCGACCTTGACGCTGCTTCCGTACCAACGCAAACGTCGGCGTCCGCACCACCGTCAAGGTCGGCGTACAGTTGCCCATGGCCGATATGCAGGTTCTGCAGGCCCAAGAGACGCCGCTCTGGTGGGAGGGCCTCCCGACGCGGCCGACGCGGGACCCGCTCCCGGGTGATGTCGACGCCGACGTGGCCATCGTCGGTGCCGGCTTCACCGGCCTTTGGACCGCTTACTATCTCAAGTCCATAGAGCCGTCGCTGAACGTGGTCGTGGTCGAGTCGAGGCGGGTCGGCTTCGGCGCCTCGAGCAGGAACGGCGGCTGGTGTCACGCGGCCTATCCTCTTGGGATCTCCATGCTGGTCCGTGATTACGGCAAAGTCGAGGGCGTGCGGTTCAAGCGCCTGCTCAACGGCGTGGTGCCGGAAGTAGGACGCGTGGTGGCGGCCGAGGGGATCGACTGCCATTTCCGGCAAGGGGGGCGCGTCCTCATCGCGCGCAACGAGCTCCACTTGGCCAGAGCGCGCTCGGAGGTCGCGGCTTATCATCGTTTGGGCTTCACGGAGGACGACATCCGCCTGCTGGACGAGGAAGAGGCGGCCGAGTTCATCGGGGCCACCGGACTGAGGGGCGCCGCCTACTCGCATCACGCAGCCGCGGTGCAGCCGGCCGCGCTGGCGCACGGGTTGGCGGGCGCTTGCGAGCGCCGTGGGGTCCGCATCTTTGAGCAGACCGCGGCAGAGCGCCTGAACGCGGGTGAGGTGATCACGAACCGCGGTACCGTTCGCGCCCGACGCGTGATCAGGGCGACCGAGGGCTATTCCCGGGACCTGAACGGCCTGCGGCGCACCCTGGTGCCCCTCTACTCGCACATGATCGCAACGGAGCCCTTGCCTGAGAGCGTGTGGGACGGGCTGAAGTTGCGAGATCGGACGGTGTTCGGCGACTACAGCCCGTCTCTCATCTACGGGCAGCGCACCCACGACGGGCGGTTGGCTTTCGGGGGTCGAGGGGCGCCTTACCATTGGAACTCGGGCATAAGGCCTGCGTTCGACGTAAACGACGCCGTCCACCTAGATCTCGCGGCCGTGCTGCTCGAGCTTTTCCCCCAGCTGAGTGATTTCAGCGTCTCCCACAGGTGGGGCGGGCCGATAGGCGTCTCGCGAGACTGGCGACCGTCGGTCACCTACTCACCCGAGACCGGCTTGGGCTGGGCGGGAGGGTACGCCGGCGACGGCGTGGCGATGACGAACTTGGCAGGCAGGACCCTGGCCGACCTGATCCTGAAGCGCGACACCGAGTTGGTCACGCTCGGCTGGGTGAACCACGCGTGGCGGCCCTGGGAGCCCGAACCGCTGCGGTACTTGGGCATCAACGCCGGGTTGTGGCTGGCGAAGTCGGCCGATAGGGAAGAAAGGCGTACCGGAAGGCCGAGCTGGCGAGCCGGACTCGGTGACTGGCTGCGCGGGAAGCGCGGCTAGTCAGCGGCGAATGGGTGGCGAGCCATCGCCAAGCTCCGGTCGAGCCACTCTCGAGCCGCCGGCTACTCCGCTGTTTCGCCCGCCGACGGCGCCAAGCGCTGAGTCCGCTTGCTGCGCCGCGCCCGTGGCGCCCGGTGCGGGTCGAAGGCATCGCGTAGACCGTCACCCACGGCGTTCACGGCGATGACCGTGAGGAAGATCATCAGGCCTGGGAAGATGGCCAGGTGTGGGTGGCGGGTCATGCTCGCCTGGGCGTCTTTCAGCATGTTGCCCCAGGTGGAGGTGGGGGGTTGGATGCCGAAGCCCAGGTAGCTCAGGCCGGACTCGGCGATGATGGCCACCGCGACCTGCAGGGTGGCCTGAACCAGGATGGGGCCGATGGCGTTCGGCAAGATGTGCCGGAAGATGCGCCGCGCGTGCCCGCTGCCGGCGGCGAAGGCGGCCTCCACGAAGGTGCGCTCGCGGATCGCCAAGAAGCTCGAGCGGACTATCCGCGCCACCACCATCCACGACATGCCGCCGATGATGATCACGATCATCGGCAGGCCACCCGCCGCGGTGCCCACGCCGGTATCGAACAGCAGCGTGCTCAACACGATCAGCACGAACAGCGATGGCACGCTCAGGAACAGGTCGGTGACCCGCATGAGTACGCTGTCGAGCCAGCCCCTGAAGTAGCCGGCCGCCGCGCCCACCAGAGTGCCGACGACGATGGAGATGGCCATGGCCAGCAGCCCCACCAGTAGTGAAACTCGGCCGCCGAACAGCACGCGGGTCAGCGTGTCGCGCCCCAGGTCGTCGGTGCCGAACGGGTGGGCGAGGGAGGGCCCCTCGAAGCGGGTCCGCAAGTTGGTGGACGAAGGGTCGTAGGGTGAGAGCCCCGCCAGGACGACCGCCAGCACGATCAGCGCCAGCACCACGGCGCCGGCCACGGCCAGACGGTTGCGGCTGAAGCGCCGCCAGACCTCGCCCCGAGGGCCGCGCTCAGTCATACGTGATCCTGGGGTCCACCGCGGCGTAGGCCACGTCCGCGAGCAGGTTAGCGATGACGATGAGCGCCGAGGTAAGCATGATGATGACCATCAGCACGGTGTAGTCGCGCCGCAGGGCAGACTGGTAGAAGAGCCGGCCCATGCCCGGCCAGCTGAAGATGGTCTCGGTGAAGAGCGCGCCGGAGAACAGCATGGGCAAGTCGAGGCCTATCAGGGTGATCAGCGGCATTGACGCGTTACGCAGGGCGTGGCGGAAGATGACGATGCGCTCGGCGGCCCCCTTGGCGCGGGCGGTGCGCACGTAATCGAGGCCAAGGACATCGAGCATGGACGCCCGCAGGAAGCGTGTGTACCACGCCACCCAGGTGCTGGTGAGCATGATCACGGGCAGCACCAGGTGCCAGATGCGGTTGGAGAGCACGTCTTCGCGCCCGAGGGTGTACATGCCGCCCGCGGGGAAGAGCGGCCCGCCCGTGAACGGGTTGCTGAGGCCCAGGTAGAACACCATGATGAGCAACAGTCCGAGCCAGAAGATCGGCACGGACTGGCCCATGAACGTTAGCGTCGTCACTATGTGGTCAAAGGCGGAGTACTGGCGCACCGCGCTGAGCACCCCAACCGGGATGGCGATGAGCAGCGTGACGATGAAAGCGACGCCCACCAACACCAGCGTGTTGGGCACGCGCGTCAGGACCTCGGTGGTGGCGGGTCTGCCCGTCTGGAGGGAGGCCCCGAAATCGCCCTTCAGGGCGCCGCCGAGCCACCTGCCGTACTGCACGAACCACGGGTCGTTGTAGCCGCGCTCCTCCATCAGGCGCTCGATGTCGGCCTGGGTGATGGTCGGGTCGCGCTCGAGTTGAGCCAGGGGGCTACCGGGGCTTGCCTGCAGGAGCGCGAACACCAACACGCTCACCGCCAGTAGCAGCGGCAGGCTTTCGGCCAATCGGCGTAAGACGTAGCGCGTCATGGACGAGAGCCTGCCGCCGCCTCAGGAGCTACTCGAGGTACCAGTTAGCGACGTCCCAGCTGATGCCGGCCCAAGTGTTGGGTTCGACACCCTTCAGGTGTACCGAAAGGGCGCTGCCGTCGGCGAACTGGTAAAGGTAGATCTGTGGCAGGTCTTCGTTGATGGCCTCGGCGATGTTGCAGTAATCCGCCTTGCGCACGCTCAGGCTGGGGCTGCTACCGGCCTCGTCCAGCCACGCGTCGACTTGGCTGTTCGACCAGCGGCTGTAGTTCCCGCCGGCGCCGCCGTTCTCCTCGGTGGGAATGCGGCTGGAGTCGAGGAGTTCGAACACGTGCGCTTGCGGGTTGATTCCCGCGCCGGTGTCGTAGATCAGGATGTCGAAGTCGCCCGTCTTGCGCACTGCGCCGTCGGACCAACCCCCGAACAACACGCTCTGCTCGACGTTCCTGACGTTGAGCTCGACCCCTAGGTCTGAGTACATGTCGGCGATGACGAGCTCGGTCTGCTCGAGCAAGCGGAAGTCGGTGTAGCCCAAGATGTCGAGGCTCAGGCGGGTGCCGTCCGGCGCGTACTTGGCGCCCTTCGCCACGCGCACGCCGTCGTTGCCCATGACCCAGCCGGCCTGGTCGAGTAGCGCCGCGGCCTTGGTGGGGTCGAAGGTGTAACCGTCGATATCGCACGCATACCAGCCCAGCTCGAACGGCGAGGTCGCGCGCTTGACGCGCCCTTCCGCCAAGCCGTCGATGATCGCGTCGTAATCGATACCGTACGCAAGCGCCTGACGGACCCTGAGGTCGCCCAGGATGGGGTGCGGAGCCTGACCGATGACGGGGTTACCACGCTCGCCGAGGTTGAGGAACATCCTGAGGATGTAGATGGACGGCACGAGAACGTAGTTGACGTTGTCGGAAGCCTGCAGCGCGTCGCGCTGGTTGGCGCCCGGCCACAGCATGCGCTGCGCGTCGCCGCGCACCATCATCGCCACGCGCGTCTCCTCGCTGGGCACGACCATGAACACGAGGCGATCGAGGTACGGGCGCCCCGCCTCGCGGTAGTTCTCGTTGCGGTCCATGATGATGCGGTCTCCGGCACGCCAGTCCGTCAGGACGAACGGCCCGGTGCCGATCGGGGCGCGGTTGAACGCCCAGTTGCTCATGTCGGCCGGGTCGCCCGTGGCGTGGCGCGGCAAGATGCCGTACTGGAACAGGTCGAGGTAACTGGAATCGAACTCCTTGTAGGCAACGTCCACCGTGGCGTCATCGACCGCTGTCACTGAAGCGACTTTGGTGAACAACCCGCCGCGAACGGAGTTCGCCCCCTGCGTGGCCGCCTCGTAAGTGAACACGACGTCGTCGGCCGTTACGGGCTGCCCGTCGGACCACTTGAGGTTTGGCGCCAGCGTCCAGCGGACGCGTAGGCCGTCAGGCGAGACGTCGCCGTTCTCGGGCGTCGGCACGCGCGCCGCCATGACCGGCACGTAGTCGCCGGCCGGGTTGACCGTCAAGAGCGGCTCGATGATGGCGGGCGAGACCTGCGTGGTTATAAGGGCGGTGCTGAGGTACGGATTCAAGGTGGGCAGGTCTTCGGGGAGAAGAACGTTGGCGGTGCCGCCGGAGCTTTGAGCGAAGCCTAGGCTGAGCAGGCCGAAGGCGATGGCGACGAGGGTGAACACCAGGCGCCTACGCAACGGGCCATCAATAGGCTGGGAGCCGCGCTTAAGAGCGCACGACCCGACTACTGGGGGGTCAGCAGTGAACATGGGTAGTCCTTTCCTTGAGCTTGGGAGGACGATAAGGACGGCGAATGGCTTTTAGGCACCATACGCTTGAGGCTGGGCCATGTCTAGGGTACCCACCCCCCGGGTACGGACTGGTTTTCAGTTGACGCGGGGCGAGCGCCGCCGAACCCGGTGGAGCCGGTTCCGTTCTCGAGGGTAGTTAGGGGCCGTTCGTCGACGACGCATTGCAGCGGGCGGCCCGGAAGACGGGCCGCGTTGCGCGTCCGCCACTCACAGCCCCAACCCCAGCTTCTCGAACCGGGCCCTCGTGTCCTCGAACGAAGTATGGACGACGCCCGTCAGCCCGAGGCCCCTCGCGATGTCGACGAACATCGGCCGATCGTCTATGTAGACGACGTCCTCGGCCGGCACTTGCGCCACGTCGAGCGCCATGCGGAAGATGTCCTCGTCGGGCTTGCGCACGTGGACGAAGCAAGAGGACATGAACGCGTCTATGAAGCTGCCCAGGTCGAACGTGGTCACACGGTGCACGGTCAGCTCGCGGCCCTCGTTGCTGACGGCGATGACCTTGAGCTGGTGCTTCGCCTTGAGCGCCGCCATGAACTCGAGCATGTAGGGCAACGCCTGAGACTGCGCGAACATGAAGGCGCGGAAATCTGCCAACGTGAAGTCTCGCGGTTCGTAGAAGACGGTGCGCTCGAGATAGCCGTTGAGCGTCAGCTTGCCCTCTTCGTAGGTATCGAAGGTGAGGTGGTGTCGTTCGTGCAGTTCCTCGGTGTCGAGGTTGAAGTGTTCACAAGCGCGGGCGCGGGCCGTATGGTCCCAGCCGTTGGTCAGCAGCACGCCGCCTATGTCGGTGAAAAGAGCCTTTACCTGAGTGCTCATCCGTTCAGTCTAGGCGCCTGAGGCGGAAACCTTGATGATGGTTGACCGACGAGGCGGCGCCCCGGATAAGGGCCAGGCCTCCATTTACTCTTCCTTTTCGGGTCCGAGCGTCTTGGAGTCACTCGGACCCCAGTAGGCGCGCATGGCCTTGATCTTCCCGTCGTCGTCGAACTCCATCACGTCTATCGCGCTGGTCCTGACCTTGCGGCCCCTCAGGTTCATCTCGAAGTCGAACGCCATGGCGGCGGCGTTGCCGTGAGAGCCTCGGATGGGGGCCGATAGCGCCATGTGCGTCACCACCCGCACGGCCTTGCGGTAGAAGGCGGCGATGGCTTCCTTGCCCCGTAAGGTCTCCGAGCCCACCGGGTCCTCTACTGTGGCGTCGTCGGCGAAGAGCGCGGCGAGTGCGTCGGCATCGCTCGCTACGAAGGCGTCGATGTACTTCTGCAACGCCGCTTTCATCTCGGGTTCGCTTGGCATGTCGTCGCTCCTGTCTCTTGCACGTTACGTTGACTCGAAGTCGCAGGTGCGGTCATGGCCCGACAATATGAAGCTGCAAGTGCGTGACTGGCAGCGCGGAGGTTGCATCGAGGTACGGGTATGGGCCGCCCGCCCGACTCACTCCCCCTGCATCAACCCATGCACGCCGCCGTCGGCATCGACCCGCACGTGCTTGGCTGCCGGGTCGCGTGGCAGGGCCGGCATGGTCACGATGGTGCCCATCAGCGCCACGATGAAGCCCGCCCCGGCGGACGCCCTCAGCTCCTCAACCGTGAGGGGGAAGCCGCTGGCGAGGCCGCCGCCCTTGGGGTCGCCGGTAAACGAGAGGTGCGTCTTTGCGATGCACACGGGCAGGTGATCCTGGCCGGCGGCGCGCAGCATGGCGAGGTCGCGCTCGGCGGACTCGGTGAGGGTTACCTCGGAGGCGCCGTAGATGGTCTTGGCCACGGCCCCGAGTTTGTCGAGGAGTAGGTCGCTCTCTTCGTAAAGGAACTTCGGCTGCGCTGGGCAGCACTCGGTGGCGTCCAATAGGGCGAGGAGCCGCTCGGCCAATGCCTCGCCGCCTACGCCGCCGTCGGTGAACGAGGTTATGCGCGCCGAAGGCGCCCCCAGCGTCCCGGAGTGCAGCTCGATCTCGACGAGTTCGTCCTCCGTGTCGTCCGCGAACACGTTGATGGCGACGAGCACGGGAAGGTCGAACGCGCGGACGTTCGCGACCTGGCGGTCCAGGTGCGCCAGGCCCAGCCGAAGGTTGCCGTCGCCGTGCGCTTTGAGCGCCTGCACGGTGGCCACCAGCACGACGGCGCGGGGCCACAGGCCCGCCTGGCGCGACTTCAGCTCGAGGAACTTCTCGCCGCCCAGGTCGAAGCCGAAGCCGGCCTCGGTGATGACGACGTCGGCGTGCCGCAGCGCGAGTTCGGTGGCCACGACGCTGGAGCAGCCGTGGGCGATGTTGCCGAAGGGGCCCATGTGGACGAACGCCGGGGCTCCCTCGCGGGTCTGGACCAGGTTGGGCTTGAGGGCGTCCTTGAGGAGGGCCAGCATGGCGTCGACGGCGCCTAAGTCCCTCGCGGTGACGGCGCTACCGTCCTCCCGCGTGCCGACCACGATGCGGCCCAGTCGTAGCCGGAGGTCCTCGAGGGAACCGGCCAGCGCCATGATCGCCATGATCTCGCTGGCGGCCGTGATGTCGAAGCGCGTCCTGCGCTCCGTCTTCTTGCCCGCAGAGACGACGACGCTTCTTAGGGCGCGGTCGTTGACGTCGAGCGCGCGCGACCACGTCACGCGCTCCGGCGCGAGGCCCGACGCGCCGCCGAAATGGAGGTCGGTGTCGACGAGGGCGGCCAGCAGGTTGTGCGCCGCGGTTATGGCGTGCAGGTCGCCCGTGAAGTGCAGGTTGATGTCGTCGGCGGGCTCCACCTGCGCCTTGCCGCCACCGGTGCCGCCACCCTTGATCCCGAACACCGGACCCAACGACGGCTCGCGAAGGCACAGCGCCACGCGCGTCCCGAGCCGCTTGAGGCCGTCGGTGAGGCCCACGCTTACGGTCGTCTTGCCCTCGCCGACCTTGGTCGGCGTTATGGCGCTGACGAGGACGAGGCGCCCGGCACCGGGGGGCAGGCCGGCCGCGGGGAGTTCGATCTTGGCCTTGTCATGGCCGAGCGGCAGAACGCTTGAGGGGTCGAGCCCGAGCTCTTGGGCCACGTCCAGGATTGGCCTTAGCTGTTGCTTCATGATGCCTTGAGCCTATTGAGGTTGGCGGCGGCGCGCTAACTGCAAACGTCCCGCTTGGACCGTAGCCCCTGCTCGCCTCGTAGTCTTCGTCCCGCACGCCCCGGTGCTCCGTGCTCTGTGCCAACTCAAAACCAATTCGTACCAGGGGTGCTCTTGACGCTGGAGGCCTACGGCACTACACTCGCCCCTGTACTTAAGCGCGTGCTTAGGGCAGATGCCTAACGACCATCCAAGCGTCTATTCCGAGCAGCCATTCCAATAACCCGTTCCGGGCGCGCGACGACCCCGAGGAGGGCCCCATGCCTAACCAGAACGATGACCCCAAGGCCGGCCCGCCCGCCGACCCGCGCTCCGACCCGCGCTCCGACCCGCGCTCCGACCCGCGCTCCGACCCGCCCGCCGACCCGCGCGCCCGCATCCTCGCCGCAACCGTCGCGCTCCTAGGCGAGGTCGGCTGGGGCGGGGTGACTACGCGGAAGGTGGCTCAGCGGGCGAAGGTCAACAACGCCCTCGTCCATTACTACTTCGGCACCAAAGGCAAGCTCTTGGTGGAGGCAGCCACCCAGGTACTCCTCGAGCAGTTCGGCGAGCCGCTGGCGCTGCTGGCCGACCCCGAGGTCGAGGTTTCCGACGCCGTGGCGGCGTCGGTGGAGTGGCTGGGTCGCGCGGACCTCGACCCTACCCAGCTTCGGGCCCTGGCCGAGATCACCATCAACGGCCTCGGCGAGCCCGACCTGGCTCGATTGAGCCGGACGATGCTGACCGAGGGGCGCGCGCAGCTTGCAGAGAGGCTGGGGCGGGAGGGCTTCGACCGGGACCGCGCCGAAGGTGCCGCGGTTCTCGTGTTCGCCCTGCTGGACGGCCTGTTGTTGCACCGCATCATCGATCCCGATCTCCATGTCGCCGCGGTCGCGAAAGCACTCGCACCGCTCTGGAGGGAGAAGGCATGAGCGCATCGGCATCACGAGCAACGACCATATCGGCAGGGAGTGCGACCGCGGCGGCGGATGAGCGCCGGCCCGGCCGTCTCAGCGTCCGCGGCCTCCGCAAGACCTACGCGCTAGGCGCGGTAGTCGTGGAGGCCCTCAAGGGCATCGATCTCGAGGTGAGCGGGGGTCAGTTCGTCGTGGTTCTGGGCCCGAGCGGCTCGGGCAAGACGACGCTGCTCAACATCGTCGGTGGCATCGACACCGTGACCAGCGGGACGGTCGCGGTGGATGGGGAGAACATCAGCGGCTACGACGCGCGTGCGCTAACGGAGTACCGCCGGCGCACGGTGGGGTTCGTGTTCCAGTTCTTCAACCTGATCCCGTCACTCACGGCCCTGGAGAACGTCGCCCTCATCGCGAGGCTCACGGGCGGACCGGAGCGCCGGGCCGCGGCCGCGGTCGACGAGGCCCGCAACGCGCTGAGCGCCGTCGGGCTCGAGAAGCGGCTGGACCACTTCCCCGCGGCCCTCTCAGGCGGCGAGCAGCAACGCGTTGCTGTTGCCAGGGCGCTGGCCAAGCACCCTCGCCTCCTCCTATGCGATGAACCAACGGGCGCGCTGGACCTCGGCACGGGCCGCGACGTCCTTAGCCTGCTCCGGCAGGTCAACCGCGAACAGTCCCTCACGACCATCCTGGTGACGCACAACAGCGCCATAGCCGCCATGGCCGACCGCGTGCTGCGCGTGCGCGACGGGCGCATCGACGACGACCAGACCGTTGCTTCCCCGCGAGAAGCCGCCGAGGTGACCTGGTGAGGCCGTGGTGGAACAAGTTGTGGCGCGACCTCAGGCGCCACCGTGGGCCCTTCCTCGCGGTCGCCATCACGACTCTGCTCGGGGTGGCCCTGTTCGGCGCCAGCTACGGCGCGTATCGCAACTTGGTGGCGTCGTACGCGCACCTCTTCGAGGCCACGGGCTTCGCGGACCTCAGCGTTTCAGGGGGCGACGTCGAGGGCTTCGCGGCCGAGGCGAGGGCCACCCCGGGCGTGGCCGCGGTCGCCACGCGGACGGTGGCCGATACCTTCGGCGAGGTGAACGGCAGGCGGTTCAGTGTTCGCGTGGTCGGACTGCCGGCGGCTGGCCAACCAGACGTCGACAAGGTTCTGGTGCAAGAGGGCACGTATCTCGACCCCGGGACTGCCGACGGGGTCCTCGTTGAGCAACACCTGGCCGCCTACGACGGCCTGGCGCCCGGCAGCACCCTCAAACTGCGGACGCTGCTCGGCTGGCGCGAGGTGCCGGTGCTTGGCGTCGTCGCCTCGCCGGAGTACGTGTGGCCCGCCCGGAGCCGCCAAGACATGCTGACGTTGCCGTCCGATTTCGGCGTCGTGTTCGCTTCCGAGCAACGCTTGCGGCTCATGACGTTGGGCACCGGCCGCGAGGCCCTGGTGCTGTTCGAACCGGGCGCCGACCGTGATTCGCTGCTGGCGACCCTCACGGCCACCGCCCGAGGGGCGGGCGCCACCGCGATAGTCACCCAGGCCGACCAGGCCTCCAACGCCGTGCTGCACGAGGACATCTCGGGCTTCGGCGAGATGGCCGTGATGTTCCCGCTACTGTTCCTCGGCGCGGCGGCCCTGACCGCCTTCGTGGTCATGAGCCGCCTGGTCCATGGGCAACGGAGGCTCATCGGCACCTTGCTGGCCAACGGCGTCAGGCGCCGCGCGGTGATCGGCCACCACTTGGCGTTCGGCATCATCCCGGCGTTGGCCGGGGGCGTCCTCGGCGCCCTGGCCGGCGAGGTGCTGTCGCACTTACTGACCGCGAGCTACACACAGGCGCTGACGATCCCGGTAACCATCATCGGGTCGCACCCGCTGGCGGCGCTGCTGGGTGTAGTGGTGGCGTTGGTGGCGGTGACCCTCGGAACGCTGGCGCCCGCCCTAGACGCCGCGCGAGTGGCGCCCGCCGAGGCCATGCGGGGGAGCGTGCCGGTGGGCCGCGGCCAGAGGACGTGGATCGAGCGGCTGGTGCCGCGCTTGCGGCGCATGCCCCCAACGGCGCTCATGGCGCTGCGCGACACTTTGCGCAACCCCGGCCGCAGCGTGACTACGGGTGTAGGGGTCGTGACCGCCCTCATCCTCGTTTTCATCGCCTGGGGCATGCTCGACTCGGTGCGAGGAGCCCTGACCCGCCAGTTCGAGGGAGTTCAGCGCGAGGACGCTCAGGTGTACGTGGCGGGCGACGCGGCGCCCGTGCGCGCCGAACTCGCCGGCCTGCCTGGCGTGGCCAAGGCCGAGCCGGTGCTGGCTACCAACGTAACCGTCATCGCGAGCAGTGACCGCTACGCCACGGCGTTGACCGCCTTCGAGTCGGGCACCAGCATGCACGGCTTCTTGGGCAGGGGCGCCAGGACCTTGGCCCTGCCGGCCCACGGCGCCCTACTGGGCGTCAGCTTGCGTTCCGAACTCGGTCTGGCCGTGGGGGACGAGGTAACCCTGGCCCTTCCAAATCTGGGCCGTGACCTCGAGACGACCGTGGCGGGCTTCGTGGACGAGCCGTTAGGGACCTTCGCCTACGTTTCGCTCGAGGAGCTGGCGCGGGCGCAGCCGGCTGCGCCCGGCGTTGCACAAGGCAGTGGGACGCCGGCACCGGACCCACCGGCCTCGTGGCTCGAACCGAACGCCGTCTATCTGCGTTACGCCGCCGGCGCCGACCGTGAAGCGCTGAAGATTCGGATCGAGAACCTGAAGGGCGTACTGGCGGTGGTCGACTCCCACGCGCTGCAGGACGCGGCCAACGGCCTGATGGCGTTGTTCTATGCCTTCGTGGGGGCCATGTCGGTGTTCGGTTGCGTGTTGGCGTTCGCGCTCATCTACAGCATCACCAGCGTGACGGTAGCCGAGCGCAGCAGCGAACTCGCGAACCTCCGCGCCAGCGGCGTGAGGCAAGGTCAGATCGCGCGCATCGTTGGGGGCGAGAACCTGCTGCTGGTGCTCATAGCCCTCGCCCCCGGGTTGCTGCTCGCCTACCTCACTTCAGCGGGCTTCATGGCCAGCTTCGAGAGCGACATGTTCCGCCTCCCGCTAGTGGTCTTGCCGCGCACCTGGCTCCTGGCTTGCGTGACCGTCGTGCTCGCTGCTGTACTGGCGGCCTTGCCCGCCTTGCGCTCCGTCGCCCGCCTGGACCTGGCCGCCGCGGTTCGCGAGCGCGCCGCTTGAGGCCGGGGGTGGGACGATCCGCGATTCAGACCTGCGGCATGGGCCGATCCCGGCCCGTGTGCCGCGCGCGACGTCTCTGGCCTCGTCAGAGGCGTAAATGTGAGAAGTGTCCACGCCCCTGCATCTGACCGGATTCCACCACCTCACCGCCGTTTCGGCGGTCATCGCGCAGAACAAGCGCTTCTACACCGAAGCGCTCGGGATGCGCCTCGTCAAGCGGTCCGTCAACCAAGACGACGTCGGGGCCTACCACCTCTTCTACTCCGACAAGATGGGCACCCCCGGAAACGACATCACCTTCTTCGACTGGAAAGTGCGGCCCGAGCACCGGGGTAACCAGACCGTCACCCGCACGGGGTTACGCGTGGAAGGCGAAGACAGCCTGCACTACTGGCTAGGCCGCCTGACCGAGCTGGGCGTCTCGCACTCGGGCATCTCCAAGGTCGACGGTCGCCCAACGCTCTACTTCGAGGATCCCGAGGGGCAGCGTCTCGCCTTCGTCGTCGACGGGGGCCTGGGTGACGACCTCGTGCCGTGGGAGCGCAGCCCGGTTCCCGCCGAACATCAGATCCGTGGCCTGGGCCCCATCACCATGACGGTGCCGGATCTAGCGCCCACCGACGCCCTGTTGCAACGCTTGATGAACATGCGCCCGGTGCGGCAGTATCCGGACCCGACCAGCCCCGAGCACCTGGTGCACGTCTACGAGATGGGGGCCGAGGGGGCCGGGCCGCATGCCGAGTTACACGTTGCCGTCCGGCCCGACCTGGAACCGGCGATTGCCGGGGCCGGAGGCGTGCACCACGTAGCCTTCCGCACCCCGAATGGCGAGGAGTACGACCAGTGGCTGGGCCGCCTCGAGGCCTTCCATGTGCGTAACAGCGGTCCCGTCGACCGTTACTACTTCCGGAGCCTCTACTTCCGCGAACCCAACGGGGTGCTGTTCGAGATAGCGACGGACGGCCCCGGCTTCATGGTGGACGAGGATGAGGAGACCCTCGGCGAGAGCGTCGTGCTTCCGCCCTTCCTGGAGCCCCGGAGGGAACAGATCCTCGCCGGGCTCGAGCCCATCGACTAAGCGTCGACTAAGCGTCGGCGTGGCGGTCGTGCCGAACGCGGCTTCGAGCTGCGCGCACGCGGCCGTCGGGTAATCTCAGGTGGTGGTCGGCCGCTACGGCGGCAACCGCAACCCAGGAGGACGCCTCATGACCAGATCCGCGGACGCCTCATGACCAAACCCACGTCGGCCGACGAAGGTGCGAGGTTCGATCTCGGGAGCATCGCTCGAGAGCTTCGTGAGTCGGACGTTTACGCTCGCGAGGGCTTGACGGCGCGCACGCTCACGAAGTCGGCGGACATGCGCACGATCCTCGTGGTGGTGAAGGCCGGCAACGCGGTGTCGGAGCACCACGCGGACGTGTCCACCGCGGTGCATACCCTCGAAGGCCTTATCCGGTTGAACCTCCCCGAGCGCACGGTGGACCTGCCCGCGGGTTGCCTGCTCGTCCTCGGATCGGGACTGGTGCATGACATCCACGCCCAGGCCGATAGCACTTTCCTCATGACGCTCGGCTGGCCGGCCAACCGCTAGCTGAAACGCCGGCCAACCGCGAGCCTAAGGGTGTCTGACAGCGTCCGCCGGCAGACTCGATTCCTCGCGGCCCTCGGCAGCGTTTGTCGCGGCCCACAGGCAGGTTTGTCGCGGCCCTCAGGCAGGTTGTCGCGGCCCTCAGGCAGGTTTGCCGCGGCTTCAGTAGCCGGTGAACTCCTCCGTGCGGATGTCGTCGTCATCGACGCCGGCGTCGTTCAGCATCTTCCGCAGGCCCGCGACCATCGCCGCGGGTCCGGCCAGGTAGTAGATGGGGTCGCCCAACTCCGGTGACGATGCCAACAGGGGGGCTAGGTACTTCTCCACCATCTCGTGATCGATGTAACCGGTCTCCCCAGCCCACGGCACGCTCGAGGCTTCCATCTTCGTCATCGTGGGAACGAACTTGAAGTTGGGGTTGTCCCGCTCGAGGCCGCGGAACTCCTCGAGGAACGCGGCGTCCTCCGGCCGCCTGTTGGAGTAGAAGAGGAGGATGTGGTGTGGCAGCTTCTCGTGCGCTGCTCGTCTGGCGATGCTCCGGAACGGCGTGATGCCGATGCCGCCCGCCAGAATGACCGCGGGCCTGCTCGCCTTGTTGTGGAGCGTGAAGCTGCCGAACGGACCCTCGACCTTCATCTTCGTGCCCAGCGGCATGGTCTTGAGAACGCGCTTGAACGCCGTGTCGCGCATGCGGGTGGTGAAGATCAACTCGGAGTCGTCGGGTGCGCCGTTGATGGAGAAACCGCGCGTGTTGCCCTCGGCGTCGGTTTCGGGTGGGTCGAGCAGGGTGTAGTCCATGAACTGGCCGGCCTTGAACGTCATGCCCGCAGGCTTGTCGAACCTGAACTCCATCGTTCGGTCGGCCACCTCGGAGCGGCTCTTGAGTGGCAGCGTGTAGATTGGCCAGTCGGCTTCATCGGCCATGATGGTGCCCTTCTTTCCGTGAAAACGTGGACCGTCCGCCGCAGCCGGTCTACTCGTCCTATGCCTGAGACCAACGTGCGCGTCCGGGTGCGGCTACCCGTTGCCTCGTCGGTTGGGACCGGGCAGACGTGCGTGGGGGTGCGAACGCGTCCAGCAAACCGGGCCTGCCCGGCGATGCGGACGCGCCTGAGAATGGTGGCCAACCCGCCATGCCGTGATAGTAATGCCGGACTTCGTTGGGACCCCGCTCAGAACGCACTCCGGGCGTGAAGGCGCTCGCCGGACGATCGTTGTCTCCGCGGACGTGACAGAAGTAGTTGTTATATAGAAACTAGAACTATATACTCGTATCGTGCTTATCCGCCTCGACACCACCATCTCCGAGCCCCTCTACGCGCAGATCGCTCGTGAGGTGCGCCGCGCCATCATGCGTGGCGACGTGCGAGAGGGCGAGAGGCTCCCTGCAGCGCGGGAGCTGGCGCACTCGCTCGGGGTGAACATGCACACGGTCCTGCGGGCCTACGCCGACCTGCGAGACGCAGGCGAAATCGAACTGCGCAGGGGCCGCGGAGCCGTCGTGCTCGCTCGGGAAACTTTGCACGACGACGTCGAGGCTGCCGTGCGGAACCTGCTCTCGGTCGCCCGTCGACAGGGCGTCGAGCTCGAACAACTTCACCGCGCGCTTGACGAAGGAGCAGCAGAATGACGAGCCACAACGGCAGCACCAGCACAGACAGGGAGGCGGCCGAGGCCGACGCGCGGCGCAAGCATCTGACAGTCAGCGTGGGGCTCGTTCTGCTAGCGAGCATCGTTTACGTCGGCGTTGCGCTGTTCACGCTCCCCGACCTTCCTGGAATGGTGGCGACGCACTTCGACGCCACAGGCAGGGCCGACGGCTTCATGCCGACCACGCCGGCACTCTTGGTGCAGGGCGCGTTCGTCATAGGGGTGCCGGTGGCGTTGCTGTTGGTCTTGGTCGCGGGTCAGGCGTGGCGCGGCGCTAACGCTCGAGCCTTCTCGGCCACCCTGGCGGGGCTCACGGCCGGCCTGACCACGCTGTTCGTGAGCTCGACGGTCATCCAGGTCGGCGTGACCGACGCCGCCGACGTAACGCTTCGCGGCTCGGTGGCGCTGTTGGCGCTGGGCGTGGCGGCTTTGGTCGGACTGGCGTCCGCGCTGGTGCTTCCGAGGCCGCTGCCACGCCAGGTACCGGCTGCCGTCGTGCCCATGACGATCGGTCCAAGCGACCGGGTCTCGTGGTTCGGCAGGGCGCACATGAGCCAGGGCGCCTTGGCCATGCTTGCCCTAAGCGTACTAGTGGTTGCGTTGGCGGCCATGGGGTCGGGCATCGCTTGGTTGTGGCTGTTGGTCCTGCTGTTGGTGATCCTCGTGCTCGGCATGACCAGTTTCGCAGTGACCATCGATGGCCACGGCGTCTCGTGGCGCGCCGCCCTGGGCGTACCGCGGGGGCGCGTGAAGCTTACGGACATCACCGCCGTCGCCGTCACCGAGGTGAGTTTCGGTGACTTCGGCGGCTTCGGCGTCCGCGCACTGCCGGGCCGGCTGGGCCTCATAACTCGCTCGGGCAGCGCGCTGCAGGTCACTCACGGCAAGCGTGAACTGGTCATCACGGTCGACGATGCGCACACGGCGGCCAGCGTGGTCGAGGGGCTGCGCCGGGCGCGAGGATAGGCGCTCCTTCACGGGCGGCGGTGCTCGAGCGCCACCGTCCCGCTTTGCGCTCACCGCCCCGCTCTAACGCTCACCGCCCCGCTTTGCGCCTCACCGCCCCGCTTTAACGCTCACCGCCCAGCTTTACGCCTCACCGTCACCGACTCACCGGCGATGCCCCAGTTGTCGGTCGGCACCTCCTCGATTACCACGATGGTGGTGTTCGGGTTCTTGCCGAGGACGCGCACCAGCAGGTCCGTTGCTCCGCGGATGAGTTCGGCCTTCTGCTCGCTGGTGGCGCCTTCTTGAGTGAGCTTGATGTTGACGTAGGGCATCGTTCCTCCGGGTGTGGTGCGGCCGCTCGACTACTGGCGGTGGACGGACGAGGCCAGGGCCGAGAAGAGTTCTCTCATGTTAGCGAGCCGCTCGAGGCTGGAGAGCTTCGCCTCGACGTTCCCCAGGTCGCGACCCGGGTAGGCGCGCGCTGCGTTGGAGCGGAACTTCCGCAGCACCTCCTCCTCGGAGAGGGGCCGCTGTGGACCCCCTCGGTTGTAGGGCACCCACTCCTCGAGCGTCGAGCCGTCGTCGTAGGTGATGGTGAGTCGGCACGGGAACTGCTGCGGGAAGATCTCCTCGGCCTCCGGGTCGGAGACGCAGTGGACCCGCTCCGCCAGCGCGAGGCGGTCGGGGTCGCCGACGGACGCGTCGTCGAAGTCTTCGAGGTCGAGGCCGAGGCCGCTTCCGCCCGACAGCAGCGCTGTGGCCACCACGAAGGGCGCCGAGAACCGCGCGGCGTAGCCGCTCTCGGGCCGCAGCTTGGCCTCGCGGGGTTCGGCGATGGTGCGCAGCGTCGCGCCGGCCACGCCGAGTTCTATCGACGCGATCCGCTGCCACGGTAACGTCGCCCGGCGGCGCAGCGCCAACGCGGCATCTATGGCCGTGTGGATGAAATGGTTGACGGGGTACGGCTTGAAGAAGATGCCAGGCGTCTCCCACGCCTCGCCCAAGTCGTGGGCCGGGTCGATGCTGAAGCACGCGTCGCCGATCAGGTAGTAGAAGAAGCCGAACCTACCCTCGAACACGGTGGGCGGGCCGCTGATCCCGGCCGAGGCGAGTCGGGCCGCCCAAACGCCGGACTGACACGCCCACGCCCCGTGGATCCGCTTAACCGTGCCGCCCGTCCGGTTCGCTTCCAGGAGCCCCGCGCCCATGCTCGCCGCTATGCCCATGGCGTTCGCCATGTGCTCGGCAGAGCCGTCCAGCAGGCGGCTCGCCACGGCAGCCGCTGCCACGGCGCCGCAGATGGAGGTGGCGTGCAGCCCCTTCTCGAAGTAGACCGAGTTCTTGATTGCGGGGTCGTAGGCGACCATGCCGAGGCGCACCAGGATCTCGTAACCGACCGCCATGGCGGCGATGACCTGGGCGCCCGACGATCCGGCCAGCTCGGCGGCCGCAAGGCCGGTGGGCACGATGACGGCGCTCGGGTGGAGGATCGAGGGCAGGTGGGTGTCGTCGTAGTCGAGCGCGTGCGAAAAGAGCCCGCCGATGAACGCCGCCGACGCCGCCGGGAGGCGCTCGGGCGCCACGAGGCTCGAGGCTTCGGTGGCGCCACCCCCGTCCAAGACGAGCTGCCAGACGGGGCGCAACGACTCGACCTTGGACGCGGCGATCATGATGCCGAGCGTGTCGATAACGCGCATGCGCACGCTGGCGACCACGTCCGCCGGCAGGTCGGCGTAATCGACGCCCGCCCCGAAGCGCGCCATCTGTTGAGCGACCGTTGCCGACACGGCGCCAGTCTTCCCGCTCATACGAGCGCGACCGGTCGGACGGGCGAACCGGTGGCCCCGACGATCTTGAGCGGCAGCGCGACGAAGAGGAACTCGTACAGGCGGTCACGGGCCAGCTCTTCCAGGTAGAGCAGCTCGATGATGTGGATCTTGCGCTCGACGAGCAGCAGGTGGTGTACCGGCAGGACCGAGTGGCCGCGGCCGGGCGGGATCTGCTCGAACGCGATGGTGTCACTCCCCACGTAGCCCGCGCCGCGCTCTGCCAACCAGCGCCCCGCGCTCTCGTCCGGGCCCGGGACCCCGGTGACCTGACCCTGGAACCTAGGGACGTCCTTCCAGTGCTTGGGCCAACCGGTCCTTACCAGAACGGCGTCACCGGCGCGTACCTCCGTGCCCTGCTGCTCGCAGACGCGCTCCAAGTCAGCGGCGGTGATCGCGGAACCATCCTCCAGCACGTCGACGCCGGACGCCCCCGCGACGTCGAGCAGAACGCCCCGACGAAAGATGGGTTCGATGGTCTCGACCCCCAGTTGCGAGAAGCGCCCGTTTACCACGGCACTTTGAGCGTCGATCCCGTCTGCTAGGCGTCCGTCGTGCGACACGTGGCAGAAGGCGTCGATGTGCGTGCCCACGTGCCCCCCGGTGATGATCAGCTCGCTCGCCGCCGACCCGCCGTCGGGCCGACGCATGTCGCCGTGGCGCCGCTCGAGCACCATCCTGAACGGCGGGTGATTCGGTGATTGCGGCATGCCACGCTCGAGGGACTGCCCCAGGTCCACCACGCGGGCGTGCTGAATCGCCAACAACTCGGGTCTCATTCCTCTTCCTTCCTTCCGTGCAGGGTCAGGCCTGCGCGCGCCAATACCGCCCTCGCGTGCTTGGCAACGGCCTCGTCCACCATCTGACCGCTAGCCGTCTTCGCGGCCCCGGCGCCGCGTTCCACGGCCGACTCGAATACCGCGAGGCGCTCGCGGGCCAGGGCGATCTCGTCCTCGGTGGGCGAGAACCCCGCGTGGATCGCCGGCAACTGCTTGGGGTGGATCGCCGACTTGGCCTGAAAGCCCAAGTTGCGGGCCTGCTCCACGCTGCGCTTCAGCCCCTCGGGGTCGTCCAGTGCCGTGAAGGCGCCGTCGATGGGCGCCGAGATGCCCGCCGCGCGGGAGCAGAGCACGAGCCAGGAACGCGCAGCCAACGTCTCGTTGCCGGACGGGCTGGGCCGGGCGCCGATGTCCGCCGCGAAGTCCGCGTGGCCGAAGACGAGCGCCTCGACGCGGGGGTGAGCGCGGGCAATGGCCTCGGCCCGCAACACGCCGACCGCGCTCTCGATCGTGCATTGCAGCCGCACGCTGCCCGGCTTTAGCAACGCCTCGCGCTCCAGCTCGTCGAGGACGCTGGCCACGAGGCGCACGTCCCCCGGGTCGTCGACCTTCGGCAGTCGCACGGCGTCGAGCCCCGGCCGCACGATCGCCCCCAGGTCTTCCAGCGCCGGGCCGCTCCGGACGGCGCCGACCCTCACGACGCGCCTGAGTAGCGCGCCCCGTTGGGCCGACAGGCTCCTCGCCACGGTCTCGCGGGCCACGCCCTTGCGTTGCGGCGCGACGGCGTCCTCTAAGTCCATCACCACCGCGTCGGCTTCCGAGCGCAGCGCCTTGCCGATCAGCGCTTCGTTGTCGCCCGGTACGAAGAGGTAGCTGCGCGCCGCTGCCGCGTTCACACGACGCCGTCCCGCCTCAACGCCTCGAGCTCGTCGGCGCCAACGCCAACGTCCGCGAGCACTTCCGCGGTATCGGCCCCCAGCGGGCGCCCCGCATGGCGGATCTCGCCCGGGGTGGCCGAGAGCCGGTAGAGGACGTTCTGCATCTTGACGCTGCCGAGCTCGGGATCGGGGACCTCGGCGATGGTTCCCAGGGCCTGGTACTGGGGGTCCGCCATGACGTCCGACACGTCGTAGATGGGGATGGCCGCGGCCCCGGCCTGCTCGAAGCTCGCGATGACCTCGTCGGCGGTCCGCTCCGCGATCCAGGCGGCAACCACGCCGTCCAACAAGTCGGCGTGCTTGGCGCGCTCGTGGCCGCTCGAGAACCAGGGTTCTTTGGTCAGGTCGGGGCGGCCGACCAGGGTGAGGACGCGTTCGGCGATCGACTGCGCGCTGGTGGAGACCGCGATCCAGCGCCCGTCCCGGCTGAGGTACGTGTTGCGGGGGGCGTTATTGACCGAGCGGTTGCCCGTTCGGCCCTGGATGACGCCGAGCTGGTCGTAGACCGTCGGCTGCGGCCCGAGGATGCTGAGGATGGGCTCGATTATGGCCAGGTCGATCATCTGCCCCTCACCGCCTCTGGCGTCGCGGTGGTAGAGGGCCATCATGACGGCGGTCGCGCCGGTCAGTGCCGTCGTGCCGTCGGCCAGCCCGAATGGGGGGAGCGTCGGCGGCCCGTCGGGTGACCCGGTTATGTGGGCGAAACCGCTCATCGCCTCCGCGATGGTGCCGAACCCGGGCCGCTTGGAGTACGGGCCGAACTGCCCGAAGCCCGTCACGCGCGCCAAGATGAGCCTGGGGTTCAACTCGTGCAGGTCGTCCCAACCCAGGCCCCACTTCTCCAGCGTGCCGGGGCGGAAGTTCTCGATGACGACGTCCGCCTGCTCGGCCAGGCGCCTGAAGATGCGCTGGCCCCTCGGGTCGCCCAAGTAGAGCGTGACCGTGCGCTTGTTGCGGTTGAGCATCTTCCACCACAGCGGCACCCCGTCCTTCTGCAGGCCGTGGCCGCGGGCGGGGTCGCCGCGGGGATGCTCGAGCTTGATGACGTCGGCACCGAAATCGCCGAGGATCGTCGCGAGGAAGGGCCCGGCGAACAACGTCGACACGTCCAGTACCCGGATTCCTCCAAGCACGCTCTTCTGCTTCAGGTCGTTGGGCGTAGGTTTCATGGCGCCAACTCCTCTCTGATCCGGGGCCGCGCCCCCGGGCCCCATCCGGCGGTTTCAGGCACCGAGGTAGACCCGCTTGATGGCTTCGTCCTGACGTAGGTCCGCCGCCGCGCCCTGCAGGGCGACGCGGCCGTTCTCGAGCACGTAGGCGCGGTGCGCGATGGCAAGCGCGAGCACGGCGTTCTGCTCGACCAACAGCACGCTGAGCCCCTCGGCGTTCAGCCGCAGCAGCGCCTCGGCCACTTCCTGCGCCAGCAGCGGCGACAGCCCGAGGGTGGGTTCGTCCAGCAGCAGCACCTCGGGCTCGCTCATGAGCGCGCGGCCGATGGCCAACATCTGCTGTTCTCCGCCCGAGAGGCTGCCGGCCAGTTGGCCCTGGCGTTCGCGGAGCCGCGGGAAGAGCTCGTAGACGTGGTCCAGGGCCTTGGCGCTCGAGGCGCCGCGCGCGCCCGCACCCAGGTCGAGGTTCTCGAGGACGCTCATGCGCGGGAAGATCTCGCGGCCCTCCGGGCAGTGAGCCAAGCCGCTGCGCACCCGCTGCGCCGGGCCGATGCCGGCCAGGTCGCGCCCGAGCAGCCGGATGCTCCCGCCGGCCAGGGGAACCAGCCCGGACACGGCCCGCAACGCCGTGGTCTTGCCGGCGCCGTTGGCCCCCACCAGGGCCACGATCTCGCCGCGGTTCAGGCGCAGGCCGAAGTCCTCCAGCGCGCGCACGCGCCCGTAGTTCACGGATACTGCCTCGAAGGCCAGCACCTCGTTGGAGGCGTCGGGGACGGTTGCCGGTGGCGCCAGCTCTTGCCCCGCACCCAGGTAGGCGCTGATGACCTCGGGCACGTTGGTCACCTCGGACGGGATGCCCTCGGCCAGTTTGACCCCGTAGTTCATGACGACCAGCCGGTCGCAGCCGCGCGCCATCGTCTGCATGTGATGGTCGATGACCACGACGGTGATGCCGCTCTGGCGGATGGTGTGGATCAGCTCCATGGTCCGGTTCGACTCGCTGTCGTTCATGCCGGCGAACGGCTCGTCGAGCATCAGCAACTCCGGGCCGGCTGCCAGCGCCAGGGCGATCTCGAGGACCCTCAACTCGCCGTAGGCGAGGCTGCCGGCGTGGTCGTGCCGGCGGTGGCTGAGGCCCACCATGTCGATGACGGCGTCTACATGCGCGTCGAGCGTGGTGCGTTCGTCTTCGTCACCGTTTCGCCGGGTTGCCCCGGGCCGGTGCAGGTGGCTGGCCACCCGCGCGTTCTCGCGCACGTCCAGGTCGGCGAAGACGCGGGTGTGTTGGAAGGTGCGCACCATCCCCCGCCGCGCCAGGCGGTGCGGCGCCATGCCGGTGACGTCCTCGCCGAGGAAGCGCACCGTGCCGGCCGACGGCTTGATGAAGCCGGTAACGACGTTGAAGGTGGTGGTCTTGCCGGCGCCGTTCGGGCCCACCAGGCCGAGGATCTCGCCCTGGTTGACGTGGAACGACAGGTTGTTCACGGCGGCGAAGCCACCGAAGTTCCTGGTGAGGTTCTCGACCTGGAGCACCTCGGTGGTGGCGCGGGGGTTCCGCCCGCTCATCGCGCACGCCTCGCCGCGAGGCCACGCAGCATGCGGTTGATGCCGCCGACTATCCCCGTCGGCAGCAGCACGATCACGGCTATCAGCATCACGCCGTAGACCACGTGAGACAGCGCCGGCGACATCCCCTTGAGGCCCGACGACAGGACGGTGAGGAAGATAGGCCCCACGACGGGCCCGAGCATGGTGCCGGCGCCGCCCAGCAGGTTCATGACGAACAGGTCGAACGAGTGCACGAACGTGAACGAGTCGGGGCTGATGAAGGCCGTGTAGTGCGCGTACAGCGAGCCGGCCATGCCGGCGAAGGCGGCGGCGATGACGAACGCCAGGACCTTGACGCGGTAGGTGGGCACCCCCAGGCTCTCGGCTAAGTTCTCGTCCCCCTTGATGGCCGTGAGCGACCGGCCGAAGCGGGAGCGCCCCACGAGCCAGCGCAGCAGCAGGGTGAGCGCGGCGAAGAACAGCACGAAGTAGTAGTAGCCGACCTTGTGGACGATGGTCTTGAAGGTGTGACTCCAGCCGAAGAACTCGAGCTTCACGAACGGTACCCCGGTGAGGCCCATGGGTCCGCGGGTGAGGTCGACCATGTTGGTCATCAAGATGGTGGCGATGATGCCGATGATGAACGTGACCACCGAGAAATAGTGTCCCTTGAGCCGCAATGCCGGCAGGCCCACGATGAGCCCGGCTACCGCGCCGGCGCAGATGGCCGCGAGGAAGGCGACGGGGAACGGCTGCCCCGCCTTCATGAGCAGGGCCGACGTGTAGGCACCCACTCCCATGAAGGCCGCGTGGCCGAGCGAGAGCAGGCCGGCGCCGCCGATGAGAAGGTCGAGGCTCGTCACCAGGATGACGTTGATGCCGATCAGGACCAGCAGGTGGCGTGCGCTGAGGCCGGTGAAGACGTGCGGCGCAGCGATGGCGATCGCCGCGCCGACGGCCAGCCACAGCCAGGTCCAGACGGGCGAGGGGCTCAGCGCCCTCGCGCTGCTGCCGGCCAGGCCCACCGCCTTGGCGTTGCCGCCGCTCGCGCTCACAGCTTCGCTTCTTGTGTGCCGAACAGGCCGCGGGGGCGCACGAGCAACACGATGACCATCAGCACGTAGGCCGTCAGCTCGGCGTACTGGGTGTTGATCAGGCCGCCGGTCAGGTTCTCGGCCACCCCGACGATGAGCGCGCCCACGATGGCGCCGGGCACGCTGCCCATGCCGGCGAAGATGACGATGGCGAAGGCCTTGATGACGACGATGGCGGCGATGCTGGGGTCGAAGGCGTTGACGCCCGAAGCGAGGGTGCCGGCCGCGCCGGCGAGGGCGCCGGCGAGGAGGAACGCCACGAGTTCCAGGCGGAACGGGTCGAGCCCCACGACCAGGGCGCCTTTGCGGTTCTGCGACACGGCCCTCAGCGCCTTGCCGATCCAGGTGGCCTTGAGGAACCACCACGTGAGCAGCACCAGCACGAGGACGGTGACGGCGATGAGCACCTGATAACCGGTCCAGGTGGCGCCGAAGACGTTCAGGCGCACGTTCGCGAACGGCGCCCTGACGAGCCTGAAATCGGCGCCGAAGGCCAGCAGCGCCAGGTTCTGCAAGATAAGTAGCAGCCCGAGGGCCGCGATGAAGGTGGTCGCCCCGCTGAACTTGCGCAACGGCCGGTAGACCGTCACGTAGGTGGTCGCGGCCAGCAGGCTGCCGACGAGCATCGCCAGCGGCAGCGCCAGGAAGAAGTTGATCCCGAAAGCGCTGGTGGCGTAGTAGGCAACGTACGCGCCCACCATGTAGATGGCCCCCTGCGAGAAGTCGGCGATGTCCAGCACGCCGAGAATCAGCGTGAGCCCGAGCGCCACCAGGGCGTAGAGGCTGCTGGAATGCAGGGCGTTGAGCAGCAGTTGCAGGGCGATTTCCATGCGCTAGGCGGCTCCCGGTGCTAGGCGGTCCGCTTAAGCACGCCGCTCTCGGCAAGGTCGTTCCAGACGTCCTGCCTCGAGAAGCGGCCCGCGGCCAGTTCGAAGCGGTCGATGTACCGCACTCCGGCGAACTCGACGCCATGGATGTTCACACCGTAAAGCGTCCCCCTCACGTACACCACTTGCCTGGCACCCGAGGTCTCGCTGCTCGAAGCCGGCCCGCCGGCGGGGAAGGACTCGACCGCCTCGATGAGCTTGGCTATGCGTTGGTACCTGCCGGAGGCACCCCGCACCATGGCCGCCAGGTCGTGGTATTCGGCGGGGCCGGGGAAGACCATGGTGAAGCCGGGCGCCAGCGTGCTCTCCACCTCGCCGAGGGCGCGCCGTTCCATGGCGGCAAGCAGTTGCACGGCTGCGCGTTCAGCCGGGGCGGCGGCCGGGTGGGCGGCCAACCACTGCTCCGGCGTGGGCGCTCTCGTGGGGACCGGCGCCGATCCGGTCGTCATGACGGGCCTTCTTTCGCTGGTGTCATCACTCGCTCTCCTACCGGGGCCCTGCGCGGTGGAGCGCGCCAGGGATGGGAGGGGCTCGCTGCCGAGCGCCGGGTGCTAGCGAGGCGCCGCCCCTGAGGATCTCGGGGCGGCGCCTCTACTACTGCCGCGCTACTGGTAGATCAGTTGCAGAGGTCATCCAGCGACAGGGTGACGGGGTCGGTCTGGGCGTAGTCGCGGTCGGCGACCAGCACGCGCTTGCCGCTCTCGTCGAAGGTGGCGACGCCCGCGCCCATGTCGGCCTGACCGCACTGGAGGAAGGCGTAGTTGCCGTACGAGAGCTCGAACTTGTCGCCCGACATGACCGCGTCCATGACGGCCTTGGGCTCAACGCTCCCGGCCTTCTCCATGGCCTGCTTGAGGAGCATCACGGTGCCCCAGCCGAGGCCGTGGTTGCGGCTGGCGGTGATCCCGAGGAGGTCCTTGGCGGCGTCGCGCAAGGCGATGACGCCGGGCTCGATCTCGGTGCGGTCGAACGTGCGGGGGCTGCTGCCGTCGTCGTAGTACCAGGGCGAGAACGTGCCGTGCACCAGGGCGCCAACGGCCTGCTGGACGCTGAGGTCGGAGAGCAGGTCGGAGCCGTAGATGGGCTGCGTTACGCCGAGCTCGTCGTGCTGCAAGACGATGCCGATCATCTCCTGGGCCAGGCCGATGGCCACGATGGCGTCGGCGCCCGAGTTCTTGGCCTTGGTGAGGATGGTGCGGTAGTCGGAGGCCGCGTACGGGAAGTACTCGGGCTCGGCCACGAAGCTGCCGCCGAGCGACTCGACGGTCGCCTTGAAGTGCTCGATCATGCTGCGGCCGAAGTCGGTGTTCTGTGCCATGGCGAAGAACGTCTTGTGACCGTTCTCGAGGACCGCGTACTTGGCGAGCGGCGCCATCTCGGTGCGCGCTTGGGGCCCGAGGCGGACGGCCATGTCGGCGTTGGCGTCCTTGCGTGCCACACCCGTCAGGTCGTCGGCGTAGGCGTAGACGATCTGCGGGATGTCGAGCGCCGCGAACACGGGCATCTCTGCGAGGGCGGCGGAGCTGCAGAACGAGCCGCCCACGAAGGTGGCGCCTGCCACCGCGAGGCGGTTGGCGGCGTCCACGGCGCCCTGCGGGTTGCAGAGGTCGTCTTCGAACACGAGCTTGAACGTGACGGTCTGGTCGCCGACCTGGAAGCCGCCGGCGTCGTTGATGACGCGCGCGGCGAGTTCGGCCCCGACCTTGCTCTCGGTGCCCTCCTTGGCCGCGCCACCCGTGAGGGGCAGCGAGAAGCCGATGGTTACGACGGTCTGCGCCATGCCGAAGCTCACCAGCGTGAGCAGCAGCGCCACCAGCACGCTACGTATGTTCAGCACCTTGCGACGTCCTGATCCAACTGCTGTTGACACGATGTACGCCTCCTCCTAAGGGTGTTCGGCCCGCTCAAGGCGTGGCTGATCCCGCTAGCTTGTGCTTACGCCGTCACTCTAGCGCCGCGTTTGACAGGCTGTCAACATGACAGCATAATGTCCGTATGAATCTACAGGAGAGGTGGGCCCGCGCCCGTCCTGGGGGCGTTCGGGGCTACGGGACGGAATCTCCGCGGGTGGCCCGCATGGCGGTGTCGGGGGTTTGGGTGGCGGCGGCATCGGCAGGGTCGGCCCGGGCGGTTTCGCCGCGGGCGGTTTCCGCGGTGGCGGGTTCGGTACTTGCGGTCCATGTGCACGGTGCCGGGTTGGGCGTGGCGGCCTCATGACCGGCCTGAACCGCAGCAGTCCACTGCCCTACTACCACCAGCTCAAGTCCATCATCCTCGAGCAGATCCTCAAGCTGGAGGACACGCAGCAACCGGTCCTGCTGCCAACGGAACGCGAACTGCAGGAGCGGTACCGGGTCTCGCGTTCGGTGGTCAGGCAGGCCATCGACGAGCTGGTGCAAGAGGGTTACGTGGTCCGGGAACAGGGCCGCGGCACCTTCGCGGTTCCGCACAAGGTGCGGCACAACCCTCAGCCCGACAAGGTCCGCTCGCTCGGGATGTCCGGCTACCTCAAGGTTCACGGCATGGCCTCGACCACGAGCCTGTTGTCGCGCTCGGTGGAGGCGCCCGCCGCGCAGGCCGCCATCGCACTCGAGCTCTCGCCCGATATGAGGGTGCTGCGCTTCGAGCGGCTGCGCCTCGCCGCCGGCGTTCCCATCGGCCTTCAGGTGGTCAACTTACCGGCCGACCTCATAGACACCATCGAGGGTGGCATCTCCGACGAGGGCCTGCTATACGGCGAGTCGTCGATGGACTACCTCAGCCAACGGCTCGGCCTACGCCTCGGCACGAGTGCGCGCACCATCGAGGCGACGGGGCTGGACGAGCATCACGCCGAGCTCCTCCACGGCCAGCCCGGGCAACCGGCCCTGCGCGTGCGGCGCGTGGTGCGCGACGTTCACGGCAGGCCGGTCGAGTACTTCGACGCCATCTACCGCGGCGACATGTTCGAGTACTCCCTGGAGTTCGACCACACATGACTTCCCTCGCCCGCGACCCGGCATCGGGCGAGGAGGCGCCGCCTCACCCCAACGAGCCGCGAAGCGTCTAGCTCGGCCGCTGCCCTAGGGCGCCGGCCGGACAGGAGGAAGATATGGCCACCCCACACGCCTACGACCTGCTCATCAAGAACGTGCGCCTGGCACGCCCAAACCAGTCGGGCACGCCCGCCATGGACGTAGGCATCCAGGACGGCAAGTTCGTGCGCGTGGCGCCGGGGCTGCAGGCCTCCGACGCCCGCGAGGTGGTGGACGGCGGCGGAATGCTTGCCTTCCCCGGCCTGGTTGACGGCCACATGCACGTGGGCATCTACTCGCCGCTGCGCGACGACGCGGTCACCGAAAGCAAGGCGGCGGCCATGGGTGGCGTCACCAGCGCACTAACCTACTTCCGCACCGGCGACTATTACCTCAACAAGGGTGGCCCCTACGCCGACTTCTACCCCGAGGTCCTCGCGCAGTCCGAGGGACGCTACTGGGTGGACTACGGCTACCACCTGGCCCCCATCAACCGCAGCCACATCGACGAGATGCCCATGCTGCTCGACAAGCACGGCGTGTCGTCGTTCAAGATCTTCATGTTCTATGGCGGCCACGGCCTTCACGGCCGTTCCAGCACGCAACGCAACTTCCTCCACCTCGAGGAGGGCGAGACCTACGACTTCGCGCACTTCGAGTTCATCATGCGCAAGCTCTCGCAGATGATCGCCGACGACCCGAAGCGCGGCTCGCAGATCTCGCTGAGCCTCCACTGCGAGATCGCCGACATCCTCAACGCCTACACGGCTCTCGTCGAGAAGGACGGCAAGCTCAAGGGCCTGCACGCCTACAACGCCGCCAGACCGCCGCACTCGGAGGGCCTGGCTGTGTTCATCGCCTCGTACCTGGCGTACGAGACCGCGTTGGCGAACGTCAACCTCCTCCACCTGAGCAGCCGCAAGGCGCTAGAGGCGGCGCTGATGATGGAGGGGCTCTTCCCGCACATCTCCTTCAAGAAGGAGGTGACCGTGGGCCACCTGCTGCTGGACGTCGACAGCCCCGCCGGCCCCCTCGCCAAGGTGAACCCACCCATCCGCCCCCGCGAAGACGTGGAGTACCTGTGGGAGCGGCTGCTCGAGGGCGACGTCGACTGGGTAGTAAGCGACCACGCCTGCTGCAAGGCCGAGATGAAGGTCTCTCAGGAGCACCCCGACGACATCTGGCTCTCCAAGTCGGGCTTCGGCGGCACCGAGTACCTCCTCTCGGGCCTCTACAGCGAGGGCACCAAGCGCGGCCTTTCCCCTAACCGCATGGCCGAACTCACGAGCTTCAACCCCGCCCAACGCTACGGGCTGGGGACGAAGGGCGACGTGGCCGAGGGCCTGGACGCCGACCTCGTCCTCCTCGACCCCGACGAAACGTTCGTGGTGCGGGCCGCCGACTCCGAGTCGGGGCAGGGCTACACGCCGTTCGAGGGGCAGGAGTTGACGGGGCGGGTGAAGAAGACTTTTCTGCGCGGGAACCTGGTGTACGACTCCGGCCAGATCGTGGGTCCGGCGCTGGGGAGGTACTTGAGGCGGCCGAGTTAGGGCAACTGGTAGGCACGCACTTCCCTAGCCCGCTCTATTCATGAGGGTCGCGCTGGGGTCGGTTTCCGGGGTGCGAAAGGCCCGGACTTTGGCGCCGGGTTGCGGTTCGGACTCTGATGGTGACCGGTTCGGGGCGGTGGTGCTGGTTCCGGGTGTCCCGGGCGTGTTTTCGGGKGTCCCTGGGCGCGCTTCGCCGGCCGGTGGCGCCTTGATTACCGGATTCTGGGTTTGTTGTTGTGGCCTTGCCTCAGGCGGGCGGCGCGGCTAACCGCCTTGCGATGGTCACCCATTCGTTGCGCCATGGCGCTGCTTGGGGCAGGTGGATCACGATTCTCCTGGTGCTGGTCTTGAACCAGGCGCCCAACTTGATGAGCCGCTCCCTGATGGTGGTCACTTGTGCGCTGGCGAAGGTCGTGCCGGTCGCCGCTAAGCGGATCTCCTGGTATAGGGCGAACGCCGTGGCGTGCAAGATTACTCGCAGCTGGTTCGCCGCGAAGTTCGTGCAGCTCGTCTTGTCCATGCGGATGGCGYTCTTGAGTTCCTTGAYGYNRGTTCTCCACGTCACCCCTGCGGCTGTAGACACTCTCGTAGACGAAGGCGGCATCGCCGACTAAGTCGGTGACGACGAACCGCGCATTATCCCGCGGGATCCTGCCCGGGTAGCGGGTGACTTCGGCCTTGATGATCACCCGTCGCGAGTGCGGCCAGCTCTTCTTGGTCTGGTACTGCTTATCCAGGTAGACGCGTTCGCTGGTTCCGCTGGCTTCGCTGAGCGCCCTGGCGATMGCCATGCCCGGCTCGGCGTGCTCTTTCAAGACGCTGTTGCTGCTCATGCCGATGGCGTAACGCACCYGGTGATCRTCSAGGTACTCGAACACGCTGGGGATAGCGAAGCCCGCGTCGGCTCGCAGCGTCACYTGCGCCCTCGGGAAGTGCGCCCTGACGTTCTCGATCACGCCGCTCAGGAAGCTCAAGACCTGATCGTTRCCGGCGTTACCCGGCCTGAGCAGGGMGGCCACCAGGTACTGCTCGGCCTCGTCGTCGAACTGGATGAACGCCAGCAGCGGCAAGAAGCCGTGGTTGCCGTACAAGCCGTTGAACAASGCGCCTTGCTGCTCACCATGAGCGTCATCCCAGGTGGCGTCGACGTCGATGATGATGCGCTTAGCGTTCCGGCGCAGCCTCCGCTGGTGGCGGTTCAGCACCGCGCCACTGACCGCCTCGCTCGCCGCTGCGACCTGCTTCTCGTCGAAGGCGTTCTCAAGGCGCGAGATGGTCGGCTGCGACGCCAACTCACTACCCGTCCCCGGCACCCGGCCGAGCAGCAACTGGTGAGTGGGGTCATCTCGTAAGCGCGCCGCRTCGTTGGCGTCCTCGTAACCGTTCCCGATCCCGRAAGCCCGCTGCTGAACGACGGCAAGCAACGAATGCCTGACCTTGCCCGCCTCRCGCGCATCAGGCAGCGCGCCCGCCACCGCCGCCGTCAAMCGAAGACGGTCATCCGCCAACTTCAGCAGCAACGCCCCGCCATCGGAACTGCTCGCCGGCTGATCGAAYGCCGCCACGACCGGCTTCACGAAGCCACCCTCGAACAGCACAGTCTGCGAAGTGATATTCTCTCTCACAAGAAGGCCTCCACCTGGTAGAAAGCTTGTGCCACACACACTTTCTACCATAATGAAGGCCTTCTCTTCTCATGCCTCATGCATAATCCGGGCTAGGCGGTTCTTGACTCTTCTGCAGCCCTGCTTAGCTGTTGCTCGGCTAGGAGCTTCGTTCTCGCCTGCTTGTTAGGTCGTCGCAATTAAGCCGAGTTTAATCGCGGCTTCGGTACGGTCCCGATAGCCACAGTTGCACCAAGGCCTGGAGGAAGACCCAGGCATGGGCACATGTGTAGTTGCGGACCATAAGCTCGTCCGGCCACCAACCTACTGGTTGCGCTTGCGGGGCGCCACGGCGAAGGGAGTCCGGCAACTCGGAGGTTGCGATGCGTTCAGCGTTCCGAAAGTCAGCTTTTCTCCTCACCTTCAGCGCCCTTCCGCTGCTGGTTCTGCTCGGCTGCACGGCGCCGACCCCGCCGACACCCCCGACGCCAGCCAAGGTCTTGTGGACCGAGCAGTTCGGTACCAGCGCGTTCGACGACGTCCGCGCGGTAGCGACCGACCCGGAAGACAACGTCCTGGTCGTAGGGCGGACCGCCGGCAACTTGGCTGTGGGTGGCGCAGGCGCCTATGACGCCCACGTTCGCAAGTTCGCCCCCGGCGGCACCTTGGTCTGGTCCCGCCAGTTCGGAACCCCGGATCACGACGGCGCATACGTCGTTGCGACCGACTCGGGTGGCAACGTCATCGTTGGGGGCTATACGTACGGGGACCTCGAAGGGGCGTCCGCCGGGGGCGCCGACGCGTTCGTTCGCAAGTACAGCAGCGCAGGAGCCATCGTCTGGACGCGGCAGTTCGGTACGCCTTGGGACGAGGACGTGCGAGGCGTGGCTACGGATTCCAGCGGCAACGTCTACGTCGCCGGATCCACGGGCGGCGTACTCGTTGGTACCTTCGGAGGATTCGATGTTTTCGTCCGGAAGTACACGGCCGACGGGAACCTGGACTGGACTCTTCAGTTCGGCACCAGCGACGACGACGGCGCCCGCGGCATTACCGTGGACTCGGCGGGCTACGTAGTGGTGGCCGGATTCACCAAGGGGAACATGGACGGTCCCTCCGCAGGGGAGAGTGACGTGTTCGTCCGCAAGCTCACGCCCGCGGGCGTTGAACTCTGGACGCATCAGTTCGGCACTAGCTCCACCGATAGCTCCCGCGGTGTGGCGACCGATTCGGCGGACAACATCGTCGTCGTCGGCTACACGGCCGGGGATGTCGAGGGCGCGTCTGCTGGGGACGACGACGCGTTCGCGCGCAAGCTCGACCCGAATGGCGTACCCCTCTGGACCCGTCAGTTCGGCACCGGCTTCGAGGACCGACCAGGAGGCGTGGCCATCGACTCGCAGGACAACGTGATAGTGGCCGGCTACACGGACGGCGACCTTAAGGGCGCGACGGCAGGCGAGTACGACGTGTTCGTGCGCCGCTTCACCCCGACCGGCGCGGTGGACTGGACCGAGCAGTTCGGCACGGAAGAGTCGGACCGGGCGCGTGGTGTTGCCGTCGACTCGCAGCGCAACATCGTCCTTGCCGGTGAAACTGCCGGCAACCTGGATGGGGTGGCTAGTGGCGACGTAGACGCATTCGTGCGCGTGTACGCTCCGCGAGGCGCCTGAGGTAGGGCCTTCTGGGATAGGGGAAACGAGCAAATGGGGTGGCGGCGAGCCTTGACTGGCTCGCCGCTGTTATTGATGGGCGTGAGGTGCGTCAGGTTCTCCACATCCACGACCAGTTCCACAACGTGCTCGGGTGGGCCGGATTCGAATCGTTAGCTGTCGATTATCCCAGCTGTCGTCATAGGCAAGTTTCTCCTCATTGTGATTGGAGGGCCGCGCCGGATTGCCATGACGATTCCGAGCAGCATCAGCGTTTAGTCGCCTGACATCCCTATTGCACTTGTGGTTCAGCAAGCGTTAGTTGGAATCGGATCCTTCACTTTCCTAGCAGTTCCCCTTTTCATGATTGCGGGCAAACTGATGAACGCAGTGCGCGGGCCCCGGCGCATTTTCGGCTTCGCCTTGAGCCTGGTGGGGAGTCTCCTGGGCGGTCTTGCCCAGGGATACGCCGTAGCCTGCATGGTCTTCGCTGATAAATCCGGATCGGCAGGGGCTGGCCTCGCCGGCATCGGATCGACCCTGGTGTCAGATACAGGTAACCGCCCCGCCATCGACGAAGACCGTACTCCCCGTCATGTACTTCGCGGCATCGGAACACAGGAACGCGCCGACCTGCCCGAACTCATCCGGGTCCCCGAGGCGCCCCATGGGAATCTCTGCCACGGATTGAGCGCGGACCTCCTCCTTAGTTTTCCCCTCCCTCGCGGCGCGACCCGCGTCGAGCGCATCGATGCGCTCGGTCTCGACCCGCCCGGGGGCCAGGCAGTTGACCTGGATATTGTCGCCGGCCAGTGTGATCGACAGAGACTTGCATAACCCTTGCACCGCCGGCCGGAAGACGTTGGATAGGAGCAGGTTGGGGAGTGGGCGTTTGACGCTCGAGCTCACGATGGTGAGCATGCGACCGCCACCCCGCTGACGCATCATCGGTACGGCGAGGCGCGTGCTCCGGACGACGCTTTGCAAAGTGAGACCGTAGGCTAAGTCCCATTGTGCTTCGCTGAGGTCCTCGAAGTCCCCGGCGGGTGGGCCGCCCGCGTTGTTTACCAGGATGTCCAGGCCGCCGAGGGTCTCTTTCACATGGCCGAACAGTTCCTCTAGTGAGTTTGGGTTCCCAACGTCGGCAACGAAACCGTGCGCGCGGCCGCTCGCAGCTAGGCGCTCGACGGCTACTCCAACGCGCTCCTCGTCGCGGCCGCAGATCACGAGGCGGGCGCCTTCGGCGGCCAGCGCCTTTGCAACCGCGAAGCCAAGACCACTTGTCGAAGCGGTCACGAGGGCGAGTTTGTCATTCAGTCCAAGGTTCATTCAGACTCCCAATCCAGATGAATTTGAGAGAGCGGGGTTTAACCCGCTCTCGAGTGAAGTGGACGTGGTTGCGGGCCGCGTCAACTCAAACGTGACCGTATTTCTCCAGGACCGCTGCCAGGCTGGCGCCTGCATCGAGCTCAGCACGAATCTTCGTCTCCGTCTCGGTGAGCTTCTCGACCTTCTCGAGCACCGGGAGAACCATCTGGTTAGGTACGACGATGACGCCGTCTACGTCTCCGAGGATGAAGTCGCCCGGCGCCACGGAAACCCGGGCCGACGTCGCTCCTGGGAGGTAGACGGGCAAGTCCGAGGCGTTCACCTTCCAACGTCCGATCGACTGGACGGGCGTGCGGTAGCGCGCATACACGGGGAAACCGTGCTTGTGGAGCCACTGCACATCTCGTATGCCGCCGTCCACGAGGGCACCCGCGCAGCCTCGTACCTGCATCCCTAACGCGATCAGTTCGCCGAAGAAACAGATCCCTTCGGCCCCGCCGCCGCTCCAAACGGTTATGTCACCCTCGGAAACGCCTTCGAGGGCACGCATCTTGTCGGGGTCGCCGCTGCCCGCGTAGGGGGACAACTGCCCGCGGATCGTGTAGGCCCAACCGGCGATCTTCTGATCTCCGCTAGGGAACGGACGGAAGTCGGCGCTCAGGCCTTGGTCGAGGATTCCCAACTCATCTAGGACATCGCTGACGTTTGCGGTCTCTACCTTGAGGTAGCGCGCTCTGATGGCCTGCTTGTCCACCGTAGTTCCCAGCTGACTGGGCATCATCCCTCCCTCACGGCGTATCGACGATGATGCCTAATTCACGGTAGTAGCGCGCTGCCCCGGGATGGAACGGGATTGCAATGCCGCCTAAGTTGTCGATTGAGATGTTCGCAGCAGCCGGGTGAACACCGATCAAGGCTTCCCGACTCTCATAGATCAGCTTCGTGATGTCGTAAACGAGGTCGTCTGGCATGTCGCTTCTCGCCGCCAGCATCACCCAGAGGCCGAAGGTAGTGACGGCCTCGTCCTGGCCGCGGTAGGTTCCGGCAGGGAACTCGGCTTTGGCGTAGTAGGGGCCCTGCTCCAGGACCTTTTGAAGGTCGTCCCCGTCTATGGGAAGCAAGCGGATGGGGTGGCTGGTCTCCAGGTCGAGGATCCAAGGAGTGGGTGCAGCGGTGTTGGCGAGGGCAGCGTCGATAGCGTTATCCCGGAAGGCGCTCGTGTTCTCCGAGAAAGACAGGAACTGTCCTTTGATGTCATTCAACGACCAACCGAGTGCCTCGAGGAAGGTCTGATTCGTCGCCAGCACTCCGCTACCCGGTGAACCGATCGACACCCGCGTCCCCTTGATGTCTTCCAGGGTATGCAGGTCCGAGTTGGCTCGCACCACTACGTGCTGCAGGTTCGGATAGACGGGCACGATTGCGAGCATGTCGACCTGCGGGTCGAAGTCGATCCCGTGGTAGGCCTTGTAGCCGACGTCCATCTGCATCATGGCGAGTTCGAGTTCGCCGCTGGCCATCCTGCGAGCGTTCTCGACGGAACCTCCGGTCACCTCGGCGGTAGCGGGAATCCCAAGTTCTCGCGAGATCTGCTCCGCGATACCAGCAGCAACGATATAGAACGTGCCCGAAGTGCCGGCACTGCCAATCGAGATCCGTTGCACTTGTGCAACGGCGGACGGTAGCAGCAGGGCGAGCGTGAAGAGGGCGATTAGTAGGCGAGACAGGCGCTTTCCAGGGGGTACTCTATTCGTCATCAAATGTCCTCACGTTCCTTGAGAGTGCGCAGAAGAATGCTTTTCAACCGCTCTTGCGCGGTTGAGTTTCGGCTTCAGGCGACTATCGAATGCTCTCCACCTCCGTCCCTGTCTGCTGCGAGCGGATCCTTCGCATCTTGAGAAGTTGGAGGGCGACCACCAGCCCCAGAAGTCCGAAGCCGGCAAGGTTGGTGAGATGACCTGGATGAATGAGGGCGAAGCCCCCTACCGCGAGCAGTACGCGCTCAAAGATGTTCGTTCGAGTCAATAGCCAACCGGACAAGCCGGCGCCGACGCTGACGGCCCCCAACAACCCAGTTGTCCCTACGGTGACTATCTGCCAGAGCGTCCCAAGGCCTACGAGGCTGGGGTCATAAACGAACATGTACGGCACGAGGAAACCGGGTAAGCCAAGCATCATGGCGTACCCGGACGTTCTCCAGAAGTTGGCGTTGACGATACTGGCGGCGGCGAAGTTGGCCAATGCCACGGGTGGGGTGATCATCGATAGACAACCGAAGTAGAAGACGAACATGTGCGCTGCGATAGGTGCTATCCCAAGTTTGACGAGAGCGGGCGCGCCTAGTACCGCCATGATCAGGTAAGCGGGGGTCGTCGGGAGCCCCATGCCTATGAGGATCGAAGCGATCATCATGAGGATCAGCGTGAGGAGAAGCTGGTCGGATCCGAGCGCGATCACCGCGGAGGAGAAGCGAAGACCTATTCCCGTAAGATTGATGATTCCTACGACCACACCAGCCAGTGCGGTCGAGGCGATTACCACCAAGGCTGTCCTCGCGCCATCGACGAAGGCCGTCACTATCTTGGAAGGTGTCAGGCGGTCCTTCGGGCTGATAAGTCCCACGACGACCGCCGCGAGGACGGAGAAGACCGCGGCCCGCGTTATGGAGGTTTGGACGAAGGTCAACAGCACCACGAGCACGACGAGTGGGACGAAGTAGAGGGAGTTCTTGAGAAGGTAGAACGCCAGCGGCTCCCTGTCGTCTATGGGAACGGTTTCGGGCTTGAGCCCTATACGGTGCGACGTGAAGTGAACCACCGAGAAGACCGAGCCGTAGTAGATCAGGGCGGGTACTAGAGCGGCGAGGATCACCTTCGAGTAGGGAATGCCAAGTATCTCGGCCATGATGAACGCGCCGGCGCCCATGACCGGAGGCATGATCTGCCCACCGGTTGAGGCCACGGCCTCCACTGCCGCCGCGAACGGCCTCGAGAAGCCCTTGCGGACCATCATCGGAATGGTGATCGAACCCGTTCCGGCAACGTTGGCGACGGCGCTTCCCGAGATGGTGGCCAACAGGCTGCTGGAAAGCACCGCGATCTTCGCGGGGCCGCCGACGGCCCACCCCACGAGGCGTGTCGCTAGGTCCATGTAGAACTGGCCTACGCCAGTTACCTGTAAGAAGGCGCCGAACAGCACGAACAAGAAGATGTAGGTCGCCGAGACGCCCAAGGGGATACCGAAGATCCCCTCGGTGGACAGACTCATTTGGCTAACGATCCGCTCCAGAGAGTACGCGCGAATGCCCACGGAGGTTGGCAAGTAATGCCCGAAGTACGCGTACAGGATCGCAAGCAGGGCGATTCCCGGGAGGATGTTGCCGGCCACCCGACGCCCGAAGTCGAGGGTGAGTACGATGAAAACGACGCCGACGACGAGGTCCCATTGGTTGGGCATTCCGAACCTGAACGCCATCGCTTGGAGCTGGGTAAAGAAGTAGAGCAGTGCGGCGACGCCCAGGACGCTCATGAGGACGGCGATGACCCGTGTGGCTTTCGAGCCGTTACGAAAAGCCGTGAGATACACGAGAAGCGCGCCCAGAACCAGGTGAATACCCCGCTGCCAAAAGGCGGTGAGGAGTCCGAAACCCGCGGTATAGAGATGGAAGAGCCCGAGCGTAATCGCGACGACGACATACAAGATGTCGACGACTTGCTGGGTCCTCGTCGGCGGCGCCTTTGCTACTGGGGCACCGACCAGGGCCTCAGGTTCCATACCGAACCGGCTGGTGTATTTCGCGCAACGCGGCCAAGGCGCTATAGCAGGCTAGCCAGGCCGTTTTCGGGTTATCGGGCGAGGCTACGTTCTCGAACGTGATCTTGATGTTGCCCGTTTCGGCCACGGCACTGATCGTGTGGGTGTTGTACTTGACGCCAGGATCTGCAACTACCCGAACACGCGTTCGGTCGAATCCAATGCCGGCGAGGCTCAAAATCGCCGCGATGTTCACGTTCTGCGGGAAGTGCTTGACCGCTTCGCGTGCCATTCCCTCAAACAAGACGTAGGGTTCGACGAGGCCATCGAGGTCGACGCCGAGTTGTTCGACGTAATCGATGTCCTTCCACGCGATCGGTGGCTTGGAGGTGCTGAAGGTGACTGACTTCGCCCCGCTCAGGACGGCCGTCTTGATCGCGTCGAGGCCGCCGATGCCGCCAGATGGAATGTACAAGAGTGCCCGACTGGTTCGTGCCGCGTTCTCGAGGCGCTGCCTCAAAGCATCGTTTGCGAGGGCCCCGGCGCTCAGGACTATCAGCGAAGCTCCTGACTTCAAGATCCGCTCGCCATAAGCCTCGAGGGCTTCGTGGCTTGCGGCCTCCACGACCACGTCAGGCGCCAGGCTCATGAACTCGTCGATCCCGGTCACGAAGGGTATCCGGTAGCGCTCGGCCTGCCCTTTGCCTTTAGAGGCTTCGCTGCGCCCCATGAGCGCAACGACCTCTGCCCCCTCTAGGTCACCTGACTGTAGATGTTGCAAGACAAGCTGCGAGATCGTTCCAGCCCCGAGTAAGCCGACGCGCATCGTCCGATCCTTTCAGGTTGCTGCTGGTTCAAGAACCAGTGGAAATGAGCCCTCTTCCCTTCGGCCTTTATACAGAAAGTAAAACGTCGTTTCACTCTATGCTAATGTTCCGGGGAAGGCAAGAGGAGACTTAGAGTTGCCGGTTAGGCTGGGTCTTGGCCCTGATGTCTTAAGCTGCTTGAGCCTAAACGAGGTGATGACGACCATGGGGACCGACGTTCAATCGGTAGTGCTTTCGCGGAATCAGGCCGAGGCCAAGCCGGGAGAGGGCACTCACAAGAATCAGCTGCTTTCGCGGGCGGTAGCCGTGATGTTCGCGTTCTCCGCAATCCGGCCAAGGCGCAGCCTCGCCGATCTCTCTGAGGAACTTGGGGTCAACAAGGCGTCATTGCTCCGGATACTTCGAGCACTCGAAGCCGAAGGGCTACTTCGAAGGTCGGGTAACGACTATCAGTTGGGTGCCCGCGTGCTCGCGCTGAGCAATGTATTCCTAAGCACACTCTCTGTACAGGAGGAGGCGCGGCCCCATCTCGCAAAGCTTGCCCGCGATTGTGGCCAGACGGTTAGCCTGGCCGTCAGGAATGACTTCGATGTCGTATACGTGGCCATTGAGCATGCGCAGAGTGAGGTTGGTATCCAGAGCGAGATCGGCGGCCACCATCCTGCTAACGCCACTGCCTTGGGGAAAGTCATGCTGGCCGAGAATTCCGCGGAGGAACTGAGGGCCCTTTTGGATAGGAAAGCCCTACCGAAACTTACTGAGCGGACGATTGCCGATCCTGAAGCGCTTATATCCCACCTGGAGCAGGTGCGACGCCAAGGCTACGGAGTTGACGACGAGGAGCGCGCGATAGGGATCCGTTGCGTAGCTGCGCCGGTCAGGAATCACGAGGGAGCCGTGATTGCCGCGGTAAGCATTTCCAGCCCCATCTTCGTCATGGGAGTCGAGGACATAGAAGAGTTTGCAGGGAGGGTCGTTGATACGGCGAACGCGATTTCCTCGGATCTCGGCTTCGCTGCGGGCACGCAGTCCATTTGAGCGGGTAAAGACTCAAGGCGCGATGCTCGAATGCGTTGTAGCGGTTATTAGCACAGTACAAGCGGCACAACAAGGAAGCCTCACCAGAAGAAGTGGGCCGGCCAGGTCATCGCTTATTCCGCGATGGCGTCACATTTGCCACAATCAACTGCTCTTCATCCGAGGTCGTCATGTCGCTGTGTCGTTCTCTGGGCAGGCCTCAGTGGGCCCATCCAGATGATTTGGTGGTGTTGCCGTTCGAACCGTCGCCTTTACGTCCTCAGGCCCGGCCTTGCCCGTGTCCTGTCGGTCAACGATGGCTGCCGCGAGTGCCTCTTGTCCGTCACCCCGCCCAGCAACTCAAGCAACTCAAGGTCATTTGTCCGTTCTGCACAGAAACCCCCCGGGGGTATCCTTCGGTGATCGCACGAGGCTGCCTACCGGCTCAGGTAGGCAGTAGCGCCATCGGAGGGTTTCAATGAACCAGAAGTACAACATCATCGTCATGAACGGCACCGTAGACAAGCTCATCGCGATGGCGACCATCGTGTCGGGCGCAGTCGCTATGGGCAAGGAGGTCACGCTGTTCGTGACGTTCTGGGGCCTGATGGCGTTCAAGAAGGGGGCGTGGCAGGACCCGGCCCAGCAGAAGCTGCCCGCCGAGTACGCCGAGTTCGCTCCCATGATGACCGAGGCGATGCAGAAGCACGGCGTGGCCCCCTGGATGCAGACCTTGCGCACCGCCAAGGAGCTGGGAGAGGTCAAGGTCTACGCCTGCAGCATGACCAAGGACCTGTTCGGCATGGAGCTCGAGCACCTCGAAGATGTCGTCGACGGTGAGAAGGGCGTAGCCGGCTTCATCGCCGACTCCGAAGGCGCCGAGGTGCTGGTCTTCTGACCGGCACACACTCCACCTCCAACGCGAAAGGACGTACCGCTACCATGCCCGAAGTCACCATCCGTCAAGAGATAGACGCCCGCGGCAGCGCATGCCCCGGACCCCTAATGGAACTGATCCGTGGCATCAAGGCCTCCACGGTCGGCGAGGCCGTGGCCGTGCTCTCCAGCGACCCGGGCTCCAACAAGGACATCCCCGAGTGGGTACAGAAGATCGGCTATGAGCTGGTCGAGTCGTCCGACATGGGCGAGTACAGCCGCTTCGTCGTGCGCAAGACCAAGTAGGAACGCAGGCCCGGATCGCGCTCGGTCCTTATCGAGCGTGATCCGCATGGAGGCGCGATGCACAAGATCGTCATCATAGGGGGTGGTCCCGGTGGGACCATCACCGCCAACCATCTTGCCGAGAGGCTCGAAGCGGAGATCCGCCGGGGCGACGTGAGCGTCACGCTGCTGACGGACAAGCCCGACCAGGTGTACAAGCCGGGCTTCCTGTACTTGGCCCTAGGGAAGGGGGAACCGCAGGCGCTCCGCCGGCCCGTGCGCGAGCTGGTGGCCCCCACGATAGGCGTGCACATCGGAAAGGTGGAGAGGGTCGACACCGAGCTGCGCCGGGTGATGGTCGAGAAGGGTGGCAGCCACGACTACGACCAACTGATCATCGCCAGTGGCACGCGACTCGACCCAGAGGCCACCCCCGGTCTGGTGGAAGCGGGCGACTGGTTCTACGACGAGGCTTCCGCGCTCAAGTTGCATGAGAAGCTCGAGGCGCTGACACAAGGCCGCGTGGTGGTATCGGTCATAGGCGTTCCGCACATGTGCCCGGTCGCGCCGCTGGAGATCACGTTCATGCTCGACGATTGGCTGCGTCGGCGTGGCCGGCGGGACGACGTGGAGCTCGTGTACACGTTCCCGATCAACCGCATCCATTCCATCCCCGAGGTGGCGGCATGGGCCAAACCCGAGTTCGCCGAGCGCGGCGTCGTCATGGAGACGTTCTTCAACGCGGAAACCGTCGACCCGGAAGAAAAGGTGCTTACCAGCATGGAAGGCACCGAACTCCAGTTCGACGTGCTCGTCGCCATCCCCGAGCACCGAAGCGCGCGGTACCTCGAGACCTCCGGCCTCACCCTGGCGGGCTGGGTGCCCACCGATCGCGCCACCCTGGCCGTGAAGGGTCAGGACGGAATCTGGGCGCTGGGTGACACCACCGACCTGTCCGTCTCGAAAGCCGGGTCGGTGGCGCACTACCAGGCCTCCGTGGTGGCGAAGAACGTCGCCGCACGCGTGCACGGCAAGGCACCGGCCGCTAGGTACGACGGCAAGACCATCTGCTTCATCGAGGCCGGCCTCGATAGCGCCACCTTCATCGAGTTCGACTACGTGCGCCCGCCATCGGTGCAGTCCGCAACGAAGCTGATCCATTGGGTGAAGCTCGCGTACAACAACGCGTACTGGCTGACCGCCAAGGGGCTGCTCTGAATGGCAGCGGACGTGGAGACCAACTTGGCCGGTAGCGGCGCCGCCCAAGGTCCCGCCTCGAGCGCCGCCGAGGCGAAACTGGACATGCTGCTCGAGCGGCTCGACGCCATCGAGGCGCGCCTCCAGGCGCAAGACACCGGTCTGAGGGCCGAGTTGTCGCAGCCCGTGCGCCTCGCCATGGCCGGCATGACCGACGACATGGTCGTGAGCCTGGTGCAGCGCGTCACGAAGCTGGCGGAGGTCGTGCTCGACCCCGGCGTCGCGGCTCTGCTCGAGCGCTTCAAAGAGCCGGAAGTGACCGAGACGCTTGAGCGAGTGACCGACCCGCAGGTGCTGGAGGCCATCCGCGGCCTGACCGGCGCGCTGACGCTCGTGCAGGGCGCGATGACCGATGACATGATCCAGGGTCTCGTACGGAAAGTCTCCGTCCTCGGCGAACTGGCACTGGACCCGTTCGTGCTGGACGCGATAAAGGTGCTGGCACGGGCACTCAAGGCCGGCCAGGCGCAGTATCCGGACGTGAAGGTGCCCCCGGTCGGTGGGATCTTCGCCGCACTGCGCGAAGCGAACGATCCCGATACGAGGCGCGTGGTCGCGTTCGCACTGGCTGTGACGAAGAGCCTCGGCGAGGAGTTCCGCTGAGGCGCCGCCTCGCGCCGGTCGCGCTGCGGTTCTTGGGGCGCGACTTCTGAGCGCGTGGTCGTCGTCGACGTCGACCCGGTCACACTGCACTCCTGGGCGCGACGGTGCCACCGGGGCGCTGAGCGCCCTCGGGCTGGGTCGCGCTGCACGATTGACGGCGCGACCCCTCGCCTAGCTTCGTCAATGGCTGACTCTAGAGTGGCGGTCCCGTAACGCGCATGCCGTGGCGGGCGAACAAGGCCTTCATCTCCTCGGTGGGCGCAGCTCCCTTCATGGCGCACGCTTCGTCGAAGAACGCCTCCATGTCGCCGGCGGGGGTGAAGGCCACGATCATGCGGCCGGGTGCGTCGGCGACGAGTGCCCAGGTGTGCGGCACCCCGCGTGGAGCGAGCAGGGAGTCGCCGGGGCCGAGTTCGTGCCGGGTGCCGTCCACCTCGATCACGTAACTGCCGGTAAGGACGTAGAACCACTCCTCCTGGGCCAGGTGAACGTGCCGAGCCGGGCCGCCCAGGTGAGCGTTGTGCTGCTCGAGAACGAACAGCCCGCCTGAAGTGTCGGCGGTGGTGGTCTTGACGGTGAACGGCATGACGCCGAACACGCTGCGGTTGCGGCCAAAGCGGTCGGCGTTGGCGGGAACGAAAGTCGCCTTGCTTGGTACGTCGGCCATGGTGCGCTCCACCTTCTGCGTTGGCAGTGAACCGGCGCGGCCCCCTCGCCAGTCACGCCTCCGGATTATTCGTGGTCGATGAGTGGACCACTTAAGCAGCTTCCACCAATTCTCGCGGCCCTGCGGTGAGCACGCGCACCGGGCCCCGCCCCGCTCAGCGCCACCCCAACCCGGGCGCAACGTGGTTGATCACGGCTTCGATGGTGTGGGCGCAGTAGTCGACGCCAAGCTGGTTCGGGACCGTGAGCAGCAGCGTGTCCGCCTCGGCGATGGCCTCGTCCTCGGCCAACTGCTCGATGAGCACGTCGGGCTCGGCGGCGTAACTGCGCCCGAAGATGGCGCGCGTCTTCTCGTCGAGGTAGCCGATCTGATCGGTGTCGTTCTGGCCGCGGCCGAAGTAGGCTCGGTCGCGGTCGTCAACCAGGGCGAAGATGCTGCGGCTCACCGACACGCGCGGTTCACCCGCGTGCCCGGCGGCATGCCAGGCCTCGCGAAACACCCGGATCTGTTCGGCCTGCTGCACGTGGAACGGCTTTCCCGACTCGTCGAACTTGAGGGTCGAGCTCTGTAGGTTCATGCCGAGGCCGCCGGCCCAGGCGGCGGTGGCGTTGGATCCCGCTCCCCACCAGATCCGCTCGCGCAGCCCTTCGGAGTGGGGCTCGACGCGCAGCAGGCCAGGCGGGTTGGCGAACATGGGGCGTGGGCTGGGCTGCGCGAAGCCCTCGCCGCGCAGCACGTCGAGGAAGGTGGCGGCGTGGCGCCGCGCCATGTCGGCGTCGTCTTCGCCCTCGGCCGGCGCGTAACCGAAGTAACGCCAACCATCGACCACCTGCTCCGGCGACCCGCGGCTGATGCCTAGTTGCAGCCGCCCTCCCGCTATGAGGTCCGCGGCGCCCGCGTCCTCGGCCATGTACAGCGGGTTCTCGTAACGCATGTCGATGACGGCGGTGCCGATCTCGATGCGCGAGGTCCTGGCGCCGACGGCTGCCAGCAGCGGGAACGGTGAGCCGAGCTGGCGCGCGAAGTGGTGCACGCGGAAGTAGGCGCCGTCGGCGCCCAGCTCCTCGGCGGCGACGGCCAACTCGATCGATTGCAGCAGGGCGTCGGACGCGGAGCGTGTCTGCGAGTTGGGTGACGGCGTCCAGTGCCCGAACGAGAGGAAACCGATCTTCTTCGCCATATCCCACGACTCTGGCACGCCAGTAGCAACGGCCGTGTGATCACGCCGGCCTACCCCGCGAACTCGACTCGCATCACTACGCGGTCGGCGGTGGGCCTGCTCACTACGCTGAAGCCCGCGTCCGCGAACACGCTGCTGGTACCCACGAACAGGTCGTTGGGGCCGCGCTTGGAGTTGGGCTGTATGTCGATCGGGTAGCCTTCCACCGCACGCGCGCCGCGGTCACGGGCGTACTCCACCGCTGCGCGCGCCAAGGCGCGGCTGATTCCACGCCGGCGGAAGCCCGCCCGCGTGACGAAGCAGGTGACGGTCCACACGCCCTCGTCGGACTTGTCCTCCTCCCGCCCGGTCCACGGCAGGCGTGCCGTGAGGAGGCGCGGGTAAGCGGGTCGCGGTTCGACCGCACACCAGCCCACGGGTTCATCGTCCAGGTACGCCACCAGGCCCGTGGTGGTCGACGCTTCGGGGTGAGCGCAGGCCGTCTGTTCGTGCAGCCTGGCGGCGCGTTCGGCGCGGTTCGTCGAACGCCACTCGGACCTCGGCATCTTGAACCACTGGCACTGGCAACCGGCCGCATCACCACGCTCACCGAAGATCGCCTGCAGGTCTGCACAGGCCGCCTGGTTTGCCGGAACTATCCTGAGTTGCGGTGCCGTATCCGTAGCCCTCACCCCGTTCTCGTAATGACCTAGCGCTGCGCCATACTCTCGGCGAGCTTGCGCACGGTGTTCACGTTGCGGGCCGTCATGCGCCGGTAAAGCGGACTACCGGCCAACCTGTCGAGCCCGGTCCGGTTGCTGTCTTGGCGCAAGTAGTTCCAGACGACGGCGCCGGTGGCGTAGATGACGTGGTCCACACCTTCTCGCGTTGGAAGGAGGTCGAGCGACTCCTCGCCGTGGTACTCGTCCCACAGGAACAACACTTCGGTTCTCTGCTCGGCGTCGTTGAGCCAGCCGGGTGGGATGTGGCTCACGAGTTCGAGGAGGTCGTCGCGGCTCCGAAGCAAGATCGGCGCCGCGAAGCCGAAGCGCTCGGCGAACGCTTTCTCCAGCTCCTCCGCCGTCACCGTCGTCCCCGAGTCGAAGATGACGTTGCCGCTGTTGATGTAAGTGGTCACGTTGGAGAGGCCGAGGGATTCGAAGTGCGCCTTCAACTGCGCCATGGGCACCATGTTCTTGCCGCCCACGTTTATGCCCCGCAGCAGCGCGACGTGCGTGCCGGTCGAGTGGCGCCCTTGGTCGTGGGGGCGGCGGGCCATGCGCCAGCTTAGCGGGTCGGGGCGGGTCGGGCCAGCACCAGCGTCCAGTAGTTGCCGGCGCGTGCGCCTCCCAGCTCCGTGAAGGCCGGATTCATGATGTTCCGGCAGTGGCCCGGGCTGTTAAGCCAGCCTGTCACCACGCTGTCGGGGCTACCGTAGCCGGCTGCGGCGTTCTCGCCCCAGGTCGCCGCCTTGTAGCCGGTGCGCGCGATGCGCTGACCGGGATTGCTGCCATCGGCGCCGGTGTGCGACAGGACTCCGCGGGCCAGCATGTCCTCACTATGGGCCTGAGCGGCCTGAACGAGGAGCAGGTCCAGGCTCAGGCGCGACACGGCCGGGTAGAAGGTGTTGCCACAGGTGGTGCCCTTGGCGCGGGCAGCGTTCACGCCGTTGAGAAGCTGCTGAGCGGTGGTGAGCTGCTCGGGCGTGACCGCACTGGTTCCGCACGCCCCCAAGAGCCATGCCAAGGCGATGACAAGAGCGAGGCGTAACCGCATCCAGAGATGGTAGTGGTCGGACTTCATGGCGGGTGTGAGATGTCCACGCGCTTGCCCGTTGGCCGGCATTCACCAGACGCGATTGTCGATCCAGGACGCCGTGCCTTGCCCACCCCGCAGGCACTGGCCAGGTGGTCGAGGGCCGCATCGTGGTTTGGCGATACTGACGGTTCACGAGCGAGTCGTCGCAGTGCCGTATTCACTTATCACCGCGCAGTAACACCAGACCGGCCGGTCGAGCTACGCGCGCCTATGCTGAAACCGTGGCGGCGCCCAGATCCGGGCGGCCCTGCCACGGAGGAGCACCATGGTCACGATCGGCGTCGATAAGAGAAGCCAGCGGGCTCGCGTCCGCTTCGTGCTACCTGCGGGGGTGGAGGCCGAGGCGGCAAGCGTCGTGGGCGATTTCAACGAGTGGGACGAGTCGGCAACGCAGATGAAGCGCTTGAAGAACGGCGACTGGGTTGCAACCTTGCTACTGCCGAGAGGAGAGAGGTTCGAGTTCCGTTACCGACTGCGCCAAGGCGAGGGCACGAAAGGCGGCGCAGTAGCGTGGGTAAACGACGACAGCTGCGAGTCCTGCGCCAACGCTTTCGGGGAGGACAACAGCGTTTTGCGGACCTGAGCCAACCGGCTGCGACCGGGCAGGCGGGAACCCCCGCCTCGAAGAGCAGAGCTTCTTGATCGTGCCCGGCGTCGCCAGTCTGGCTGCACCTTCCCGGGAGACGGTTATTCTGTTGGGCGCGCGCCTGCTGAGCTAGTGCCAGGCCGCAGCCGGGCGCCTGCGCGCTCGGGACTGTCGTGGTCGTGGCGCTGCTAGCCCAACCGGACACGACTCAGGAGGCGCGAGCATGCCCAAACCGACCTTCGAACAGCTCACCAGCGTGCGGCGCCTCGTTTCGCCCGCCTGGTCGCCCGACGGCGACTGGTTCGCCTACCTGGCCGACACCAGCGGCCGCCTGCAACTCTGGTTGCAACCCAAGGGCGGCGGCTTTCCCACCCAACTCACGGCCCTACGGGACCGTCGCGTGGTGGCGTTCGCTTGGTCGCGTGACGGGGGGCGCATCGCCTTCACCGCAGACCTGAAGGGGAACGAGACGCCCGAAGTCTTCGTGATGGACGTCGTGGCAGGCCGGCCAAGCTGGCCGCGCCAACTCACCGACCGGCCCGAGGTCGAGTACAACTTGAGCGGCTGGTCGGCCGACGGACGCATCGTCCTTAGCGCCAACGACCGCCTTCCCGCCGAGATGGACCCGTTGCTGCTGGACCCGGTGACAGGCGAGGTCGAGCGTCTGATGACGGGCGGCCTGTACTACGCCGGCGAGGTCTCGCCCAGCGGCCGTTGGCTGGCCGTGACCGAACTGCGCTCCAACACCGACTCGGACGTTCACTTAGTCGACCTGGAAAGCGGCGAGGCGCGGCGCCTGACCGAACACGCGGAAGAAGCCAAGGTCTTCGCGGGTCCCTGGGCGACCGACGAGAGCGGCTTCTACCTGAGCACCGACGCCGGTCGTGAGTTCAGCGGCTTGGCCTTCTGGTCGTTCGAGAAGGACGGCTGGGAGTACGTGCACCAACCCGAGCGCGACGTCGACGCCGTGAGCGTCTCGCGTGGCGGTCGTTACGTCGCTTACGTCGATAACGATGGCGGCAACAGCGTCATCAGCATCCTCGACCAGCAGGAGCAGCGCCTACTACGGCCCGAACTGCCCGTGGGAGTGGTCGTTTCCTCGGAACTCCACCCGAGCGAGCCGCGCGTGCTGCTCATGCTGGCCACGCCGCGCGAATCAGGGAACATCTTCGAGTTCGATTTCGCCACCGGCAAGCTCAGGCGGCTGGAGCAGTCGATGCTCGGCGGCGTAGCGATCGAAGACCTGGCCGTGCCGGAACTGGTGAGTTACCCGAGCTTCGACCGCGAGATTCCCGCCTGGCTCTACCAGCCGGAGGGCCCTGGCCCGCACCCGGTGGTGCTCTCCATCCATGGCGGCCCTGAAGCGCAGGAGCGACCGGACTACGGCTACGGCGGCATGTACCAGTACCTCGTCTCGCGCGGGGTGGCGGTACTGGCACCAAATATCCGCGGCTCGACCGGTTACGGCAAGAGCTACCAGAAGCTCATCCAACGCGACTGGGGCGGCGGTGAGTTGCGCGACATCGAGGCCGCCGCCGACTGGCTGGCGCAGCAAACGTGGGCGGACGCTTCTCGCCTGGGCATCTGGGGCGGGTCCTTCGGCGGTTTCGCCACCCTCTCCGCCATCGCGCGACTACCCGACCGCTGGGCCGCGGCCGCCGCGGCGGTGGGACCTTCGAACCTCGTCACTTTCGCCCGCAGCGTTCCGCCGCACTGGCGCTCGATGATGCGCAACTTCGTCGGCGACCCCGAGGACGATCATGCACTGCTGCTGGAGCGCTCGCCCATCACTTACGTGGAGAACGTGCGCACGCCGTTGTTGGTCTACCAAGGCGCCCACGATCCGCGTGTGGTGAAGGCCGAGTCAGACCAGATGGTCGAGGCGCTGCGCGGACGGGGCGTGGAGGTCGAGTACATCGTCGACGAGGAGAGTGGCCACGGTCCCGCCAGCGCAGAAACGGCCATCGAGTGGTGGCGAGCGATCTCCGAGTTCCTGATCGAGAAGTTGACATGAAAGCCGGCTCCAACGGGAGCGCCAGGCGTGACCGGACCTCGCCTTGTGATTCGCGGACCTGGCGTGGTCGTGTTGCCTCGCGACCCCACGGGCCGACAGTAGGTGTCGCAGGAGAGGGCGAGAGTACTGCGAGCACTTGAGCGCGGGCCCAGTTCAGCGACCGGCTGCGCCGACCGCGCTTCCAGTTTGGAGGCTCAGTGCGCCGCATAAGGGTTCCGCAGATGGCCGACTTCATCGCCCGCCAGTACCGCGCCGAGCCCGGTCGCGCGCTCTTCTTCTGGGGTCCGCCCGGCGTCGGCAAGACCATGATGGTCGGCGCCGTCGCGCGCGAGATGGGCATCGGCTTCAAGGAGACCCGCATCGGGACGATGGTGCCGAGCGACCTTCGCGGCGTGCCGGTCCCAGACCGCGAGCGCAGGATCACAGAGTGGTTCACGGGCGAGTACCTACCCGATCCCGAGCGCGACGGCGAAAAGGGCATCCTGTTGCTGGACGAGTACCCGCAGGCAACGCCCATCATGCAGGGCCTCGCGCAGCGGTTGGTGCTCGAGCGGCGCATGGGCGAGCGCTACCGACTGCCGGACGGCTGGATGGTTGTAGCGCTCGGTAACCGCCGCGAGGACCACGCGAGCGTCTACGAGATGCCGACCCAGACGCAGAACCGCTTCAAGCACTTCTTGGTGGAGCCGGACATCAGGAGCTTCACGGATTACGCCATGCGTCGGAACTTTCACCCTCACATCGTGTCGTTCCTCAACGCCAACGAGAGCTACCTGTTCATGTTCGACTCGCAGGCCAAGAACTCCCCGGCGTGGCCGAGCCCGCGGACCTGGGAGTACGCCAACGCCGATTACTCTCTTTCGGAGGACGCCGCCGATTTGGAGCAGAGCGTGGGAAGCAAGGCGATGGATCAGTTTCTCGCGTACCGCACTGTGTTCGCCTCCTTGCCCGACGTGCGGGCCATCCTGGCCGGCTCTGGAGTGCAGGAGGAACTGCCTGTCGGGCGTAACGCGCAGTTCGCGCTCATCATCGCGCTGGCGAGCGGCATGGCGAGCCCAGACGAGGGGGTCAACGCGTACCGCTGGTTGGTCGGGCATAGCCTCGATGGCGAATTGCTTCAGGTCTACCTGGAGTACATCGTGCGGCGCGCGCGAGACCGGGGCGAGACGGGCGCGTTGGCACAGATGATCTCCGCCGAGCCGAGCCTGCAGAAGAGCATCGAGGAGCTCCTGGCAGCTCTCATGGCGGGTTGAGGGGGTGAGTGTGAGCGGCGAGGCAAGCGAGATCCGCAGTCGCATCAGTGGAGCGATCATGCGTCTCAGGGCCGAGGCGCCCTTCTTCGCCGTCCTCGCGCTGCACGCTGAGTACGTGGCCGACGACACCGTTCCGATCGCCGCCACCGACGGACGCGTCATCTATTTCAACCCCGGGGCGTTCCGCCGCCTCTCGACCAACGAACTGCGCGGCGTGCTGCTGCATGAGGTGCTGCACTGTGCGTTCACTCACGTGACGCGTAGGGGCCGGCGTGACCCGCTGCGCTGGAACGTGGCCGCCGACTTCGTGGTGAACCCGATGGTGCTCGAGGTCAAGGGTGCCGAACTGCCCGAAGGGTTGCTCTTCGATGAGCGCTATGCCGGAAGGCGGGTGGAGGAGGTCTACGACATGTTGCCGGAGCCATTGCGTGCGCCGCCGCCGGAATGGTGGGACCTCAGGCCGCGGGTGCCGGACGAGGGACAAGATGCCGATCCCGGCGCTAGCGAGGGCGGACGGGCGCTCGGCTCTCAAGGCGAATTTGCCGACGCCGAGGCTCTCGCCAGGTACTGGAAGGACGCCGTCCTCGGTGCCGCTCAAGCGCACAAGGCCTTCGACAACTACGGTCGTCTCTCCCTGGGGTCGGAGTTGCTGGTAAAGCACGTCGGCGAGGCGGAAGTCGACTGGCGTGACCTGCTCAGGGAGTACACGGTCTACCACCCGACGGACTTCGGTGAGTTCGATCAGCGCCTGGTGGGCCGCGGAATCTACGAGGAGGCGCTCGAGGGCGAGAACCTCGATGTTCACGTCGGCATAGACACGAGCGGCAGTTGCGTACCCTGGGTCGAGCCGTTCCTGGCCGAGCTGAAGGGCATCGTGGAGGCGTTCCCTCACGTCAGGGCGCACGTCTCGTTCGTGGATGCCGCCTTGATCGGTCCTTTCGACATCGAGTCCTTCAGCGAGTTGCCCAGGCCGCGGGGCGGAGGCGGCACCAGCTTCGTGCCCTTCTTCGACCACGTGAAGGAGGCGGTTACGGTTGGTGAGCACGGCGTGCTCGTGTACCTCACCGACGGGTACGGGACCTTCCCTACCGAAACACCGGCCCAGGAGATCATCTGGCTGGTCACGCCGGGCGGCCTCAAGACAGAAGATTTTCCCTTCGGGAGGGTTGTCCGGATGGCGGGAGACGCTTTCGGGCGACCGTGGGAGCGATGAGTGACCGGAGACCTTCTTGACTGGAACGTTGATCACCGGAAGCCCCGCGCGCGGTGAGTGACCTAGCCTGGCGCGCCCGCAATAACCCTCGTGAGCTGCTGGCGGACCCCGAGTTCGTCCTCAGGCTGGTCGCTGAGCCGGGGCAGATCGAGGAGATTGGCTACGAGACCCTCGCTAAGCTGGTTCGGTTTCCGGAAGCTCCGGCGGCACTCGTCCGGGGGGCCATCGGCAGTTTCGAGTCGAGCAAACGCGCCGAGCTGGCAGATGCCCTCCTCGCCAACCCCAACCTGACGCAGCCGCAGGCAGAACGCCTCGAGTCCGCCTTCGATCCGGCCGCCGACCGCAACGAGGCCTTGCGTTTCCACGCGAAACTCAGTCCCGAAGAGCCCAGGGAGGCGGCGCACTATCTCGGGAAAGCGGTCGTCGGGCACTTCCGGGAGTTCGAGGGGCACTCGCTTTACGAGAGGACCGACCTGCGCAACGGATTCGTGCCGCGGACACTCCTGAAGCATAGGCCCGACGACCTTGTGGCGCTCAGGTGGATCATCGACTTCCCCTTGACGCCGGATGGACTGCTTGCCTACCCGCACCTCGGGCCGGGTTACGCGCCGCTGCGCGAGGCCCTCACCCGCAACGGGGCCGCGTTGGGAGAGAGGTTGCTCGCGGCCTTCCCGAGCGAGCGAGGATCCAAGCAAATCGCGGCTCGGCCGAACCTGCCCGAGGAGTTGGTGGCTCGGCTCCTGGAGTCGACAGATGAGCTGGTCGTGTATCAGTTGGCCACCAACCCACGGCTCACCCCCGCACAGCAACGTGTGCTGTTCGACAGGGGCGAACCTCGCATCTGGCAGGGCTTGGCCGCGAACCCTAACCTCACGCAACGGATGGAGCTTTTCCTGGCCGGTTTGGACGACGCGAAAGTGAGCGGAACCCTTCTCCAGCGGCCCTATCTCCAACCGGCGACGATAGGCGAATTGAAGCAGTCGGACTGGCAGCGCGTGTCGAAAGCGGCCAACGCCTACCGCCCCAGATCGAAAAGGGGTCATCCGCGGGGGAACAGGCCCGAGCTGCTCGATCGTGTAATGGCGCCGTACCACTACTTCATGGAGCGGCTACTCTTGGCTACCTCGTCGAACGCGGACGAGGCGCTGCTCGAGGTTCTCGCCGACAGCACTGACGCCTTCGTGCGCTTGGCGGTGGCCACGCATCCGAACAGCTCAAGGGCAACCAAGAGGCGGCTGGCGGAGGATACCGACGTGAGGGTGGCGCGGGCGGCAGTGGGGGAGGCGACGTCGGTTTTCTAGCGTGGCCGTCCCGCGAAGCCGTCGGCGCCTAGTTTGGCGATCCTGCTTAGTAATGCTCGCAAACGTAAATGATGTAGGCATGCTCCGTAATCAGTTCTACCTAGAGGAAGCTCAGGACAGGGCCAGGACAAGGCGACCGCGCCCCGTAAGCTCTGTAAATTAGGTGGCTCTGCGAATTTGTCGTGAGAGAAAGGAGCCATCGCTCCTCCAGAATGGGAAGTGCGAACTACCCCTGGAACGGAGTGAACGATGACTCAACTGAAGGATAGTGTTTTGACGACGCGTTTGCGTGAGGCGCTGGTGGATCAACCCGATTTCTTGCGTGACATCGTGCAATCGACGCTGCAGCGGTTGTTGGAGGAGGAGATCACCCTGCACCTGAACGCTGACCCGCATGAGCGGACCGAGGGGCGGCGCGGTTACCGTAACGGTTACCGTCCTCGGCAGCTCAAGACGCGCGTGGGCACGCTTTCACTGCTGGTGCCGATGGACCGGGAGGGCACCTTCAAGACGGAGCTGTTCGACCGGTACCAGCGCAGCGAGAAGGCGTTGGTGCTGTCGCTGATGGAGATGTACCTGGAGGGCGTGTCGACGCGGAAGGTGAAGGACGTCACCGAGGTGTTGTGCGGCACCAGCTTCAGCAAGAGCACCGTGAGCCGCTTGGCGGGCCAGCTCGACGCTGACTTGGCGGCGTGGCGCGAGCGGCGCTTGGACGCCTGCTCCTATCCGTACCTGGTGGTTGATGCGCGCTACGAGCACGTGCGGGTGGATGGGCGGGTGGTGAGCCAGGGCGTGCTGGTGGTCAAAGGCGTGCGGAGTGACGGGCAACGGGAGCTGCTGGCCGTGGACGTGGCCGACTCGGAGTCGGAGGCGACCTACGACGGCCTCTTCCGGCGTCTGAAGGAGCGCGGCCTGAGCGGTGTGCAGCTCGTGACGAGCGATGATCACAAGGGCCTGGTGGCCGCCATCCAGCGGCACTTCCAGGGCGCCAGTTGGCAGCGTTGCCAGGTGCACTTCCTGAGGAACGCGCGTGGCAAGGTAGCTCGGAAGCATCAGGCGGCGCTCACGGCTGACCTGAAGGCGATCTTCGCGGCGTCCGACCAGGAGTGGGCGTTTTCTCTCGCCAAGGAGGTGGTGGAGCGCTGGAGTGCCTCGCATCCGGCGGTGGCGGAATGGATCGAGGTCGGCATCGAGGCGACGCTGGCGTGCTTCTCGTTCCCTGAGCCTCATCGGCGGCGCATCCGCTCGACGAACGGCCTGGAGCGTTTCAACCAGGAACTGAAGCGAAGAACGAGGGTGGTTCGCATCTTCCCGAACCGCGAGGCTTGCCTGCGCCTCATCACCGCCATGTGCGTGGAGCAAAGCGAGGAGTGGCTATCGGGCCGGAAGTACCTGGACATGGAACTGCTCGAGGTTAACTCCGCCGCATCGTCGACCACTGGTGAGGAGGTGAGCTTGGCAGCCTAGCGATGACTGGCCCTGGAGGGATTTACAGACAATTCGGGACTTGACTGACAAGGCGCTCAAGAGGCGGGCGAAGGAACTCGGTGTCTCTTAAGCCGAAGTCGGGCTGCGCGCTATCGACGAGTCGCTGAGAGGTGAGAGCAGAACGCACGTTGCCGCTCGCCAGGCACTCGAGTCGTTCCTAGAGCGCGCCGGCCAGATCGCCAAGACCGGTTCCTTCCCCGAAGGCTGCAGCCTCGGCCGCCAAACCTTCGACGAGGAAGACCGACGCTTCAAGCGCTGGGAAATGAAGGAATGACCTAGATGCCCGCCACCAACGGGCTCATCTATCCGCACCGCGAGGCAGAGCCGGAACAGGGGCGTCGCGTCAGAGAGGTGTTGCGAGCGCTCTCACGAAGCGGCCGGACGCGAGTTACTGGCCAACGGTGGTCTAGGCACCTCGGAGAACTCAGCCCGACGTCGGCACCTTTCCGGGGCGGATATCCTTCACGGTGCTGGGAACGGCCTTCACCAGCTCTTCCCCATGCTCCTGGGCGGCGACTTCGAGGTCGTAATGCGCCTGAAGGTTCAGCCAGAACCGAGGGCTGTTGTCGAAGAACATCGCTAGCCGCCACGCCGTGTCGGCCGTAATGCTTCGCTTCCCGTGCACGATCTGCCCAATGCGCTGAGCGGGCATTCCGGTGCGCCTGGCGAGCTCGTATTGCGACAAGCCGTACGGCTCGAGGAACTCCTCCTTGAGAACTTCCCCGGGGTGAATCGGCGCAAGGTCCCTCTCGTAAGGTGCAACTCGCATGGTCGTCATCATGTCGGTCATGGCTCCTCCTCGCCGAATAAAGTGATAGCCGACCACTTCGACTTCGTAGGCGTTACCGCCGTCCCACCGGAAGACGATACGGAACTGGTCGTTGACGCGGATACTGTGCCGCCCCTCACGCTTACCCTTCAGGGCCTCGAGCCGGTTGCCGGGAGGGCTGGTGAGGTCACTCATCCAGTGGCACGAACGCCACGTTCAGCCGGTAGCGCTTCTTTCCCGCCGGCGCAGGGCCACTCGCCGCACCCTGAGCGCTGGCGGGCATGTAGCGTTGCATCACGTCGTACAGCAGTTGCTGCAGCTCGCGACTCTCCGCCTCGGTAAGGACCAGGTTCGTCCAGTAGTCGATGCTTGCCGGCCGCCGCGGGTCGAGCCAGTCGAGGTCCTGTCCCGCGCTGGCCGAGCTCTGAACCCAGGCCTCCCCATGCTCGTCACGGAACATGCTTTGGCCGTAGACGCCCCCTGCGCGCAGCTGACGCGCCTGGATGTGCGTGCGCTCGCGCGCCTCGGCAAGCTGCTGCTGCCACAAGCGTTCCTCCAGGTCGGCGAAGGGCGTGGCCTCGTACGGGATGAAGTAGGCGTCGTGCACCGAGCGGTAGATCTTGATGGGCCGCCCCTGACGTTTCTCCTCGCGCACGACCCGCAGTAGGCCGGCCTTGCGCAGCACGCCTATGCGGTAGAGCATGGCGTTCAGGTCGAGGTCGAGTTCGGCCGCCGCGGCGCTTGCGCTGGCCTCTCGGGCCAAGAACGGCCGGAACGCCGCCTGGAAGCGCGGCTCGCTGAGGAGGCGCGCCTGCTCGGGGTCGCTCACCGTGAAGAAGCGGGCGCCGTCTTGCGCCCTACCTGAATCGGGCCCTTTCATTCAGTTAAGGGTAGCACCGAGCATACGGGCATGAAGCTGCGCCCGACGTTCTACCTCGTCAGTTCCCTCAACTGGTTCGCCAACGTGCTGCCCATGGCGGTGATGGTGTTGCTGGCCCAGTCGCGGGGCATGAGCCTCGCACAGATCGGCTACTTCCTCGGACTCTACTCCCTCACCGTGGTGCTGCTCGAGCTGCCTTCGGGCGCCATGGCCGACGCCATCGGCCGCAAGCGCATCTACCTGTTGGCAGGTGGCGCCGGAATCTTGGCCAAGGCTGTGTTCCTGTTCGCCTTCGGATTCCCCATGTTCCTGCTGTACGCCGTGCTGTTCGGGATCTCACGTGCGCTCGCCTCGGGTGCGCTGGAGGCCTGGTTCATCGACGCGTTGCAGGCCGAAGAGCCCGGGGTCGACCTGCAGCCGCCGCTGGCCACCGCCAACGCTTGGAACCTCGCCGCCTTGGCGCTTGGCACCCTGGTGGGCAGCGCGCTGCCGGCACTCTTCGCCTTCCTGCCGCAGGGTGAGACGAACGTGCTCACGCCCCTCTCGATCACTCTTGTGGCCTCACTGGTGGCCAACTTCGGCGTCCTCGTGCTCACCGCCTTGGTGGTGAAGGAGGAGCCGCGCCAGCGCGTTGCCATGGGAGCCGGCTCCGGTCGGCTCATGGACTCGGTGCTCCGTGGCTTCGGCTCGCTTCGCACCATCGTTGCGGGAGCCGCGCGCCTCACCAGTGGCAACCGCGTGTTGCTCCTGCTGTTGGGCGCCGACCTCATCGTCGGCTTGGCGCTGACCGCTTCCGAGAACCTATGGCAGCCGTTCTTCGCGCAGCGCTTGGGTGGCGCCACCCCGGACAACACGGTCTTGTTCGGCGTCATCTTGGCGGGCTGCTTCGGGATGGGCATGCTCGGCAATCTCGTCGCGACCCCCGTTTCCCGACTGCTCGGGAAACGCTACGCCCTGGTGGCCGGGCTGTTCCAGTTGCTGCAGGGCCTGACCTTCCTGTTCCTCGCCGCGCAGGGCGGCGTGGTGGCCGCCACCGGCCTGTTCTGGCTCACCTATGTAACCCGGTCGGCCTGGTCGTCGCCGCACGCCGCGCTTTTCAACCAGCAGGTGCCCGGTTCGCACCGCTCCGCGATGCTCTCGGTGCAGTCGCTGGTCGGCTTCGCCGGGGCGTTCATCGGCAGCGTGGCGCTGGGGCCCCTGGCAGAGGCCACGTCGATCTCGCTGGCCTGGACGTTGAGCGGGGGGCTGGTGGCGTTGGGGGCGCTCCTGTACGTGCCCCTCATCCGGGGAGCCAAGGCGCCCGCGGTCACTTACGTAGGTGGTGACTCCCGCTAGCCATGGCGCTCGAGCCCACCATCCGGCCCCTTGGCTGCTATGGCCCCTCGCCCCTGCTTATGCGCTCGGCCGCCTCCTTCAGCGCCGTCAACGCCACCCGGTGCAGGCCGCTCCCGAACGTCACGCGTGCAACGCCCAACTCGGCCAGCCGGCGCAGGCTAGGCGTGGTAGCGCGCGCCATGATATTCACCGGGCCGGGCACGCCCTTCACGTACGCCGCGATATCGGCGTCGTCACTCAGCATGATGGGGAAGACGCAGTCGGCGCCCGCGTCCAGGTAGAGGCGGGCGCGCGCCATGGAGCGCTCGAGCCGCGAGTGCTCGGGGCCGTCTTGGCGCACGTGCACGTCGACCCGGGCGTTGACCACCAGAGCCGTTCCTGCCTCATGCGCGGCGCGCACCACCGCCCTTATGCGGTCCACCTGTTCTGACGCGCTCATCAGCTTCCCGGTGCGCGGGTCGCTGTCTTCGAGGTTGCAACCCACGGCGCCGGCCTCGACCAACCGCGCGACCAGCTCGGCGGCACTCAGGCCGTAACCGGTCTCGATGTCCGCCGTGACCAGCACCGGGGGCAACCCGGCGCCGCGCTCGGCCGCAGCTCCAGCGACGATGCGCGCCGTGGCCGCGAACATCTCGTCCGCGGGCGTGCCCTCGCCGTCCGAATAGCCCAGGCTGCGTGAGATGGCGCCGCTCGAGGTGGCGATGGCGCCGAAGCCCCCTGCCACGAGCGTTGCGGCGCTGGCGGCGTCCCACGCGTTCGGCAGGATCAGGGGTAATGCGTCGTGGTGAAGCGACCTGAAGCGCTCGGCGTTCCTGACGTGCAGGTCCAGGCGGGTGGTCATGCTGTGAGGTCCAGGACGCGCTCGAGCACCCGGCCAGCCTGATTGCGAAGCTCACGCACTCCGACGCGGTTCCCGCTCCAACGGTTCCTACTCATGGCCGAATTGTGTCACGCGGGAGATACGAGTTACATCCACCCAGGCTCGTTCGCCGCCACAACGGAGCATTCACCCCTCGATGAACGTCGCCAACGCCTCCTTCAACCGCGCCAGGTCCTCCAGCCGCACGTACATCATGTGCCCCGACTCGTAGGTGGACGTAGTGATGTTCTCGCGTAGCCCCTCCTCGAGCCCCAGGTGGCTGAGGGTGTGCTCGGTGGCGAAGTACGGCGTGGCGAGGTCGTAGTAGGCCGAGGCGACGTGCACGCGCAAGTGCCGGTTGACGCTCATGGCGTGACGCAACGTGTCGGCCACGTTCACGTACTTGCCGGTAAAGTCCGAGTAGTCCCAGGAGCTGTAGAGGCTGGTGAGGATCTCGTAGGTGACGTCGGGCGTGAGGCGGAAACCCAGCTCGGTGCGCACGTAAGCGTTCCAGGCCGCCGTGAACGGCTCCTGGATGGCGGGCAGACTGGGGTCGTACTCGAACGCGTCGCCGCCGGCGTCACGGTCTAAGCCCAGGTAGCGACTGTCGAGCCGCCCCACCGTCTGCCGCTCGCTGCGCAGCAGCTCCTTGGTGAAGCGCGGCAGCGCGATGCGCAGGTTGTTGCGCTCCACGAACTCGGGCGTGGTGCCCGTGTAGGCCGCCACTTGCCGAGCGATGTCGGCGCGCTCGGCAGGGGCGAGGCGGTCGCCCTTGAGGAGCGCAAGGCTGTAGCGCTCGAGCGCGAACTCCTCCACCTCGCGCAGCAGCTCGAGCAGGGGCTTGGCCTGCAGCTCGGCGCGGAGGCGCCCGTGGTACCAGGCCGTGGCGGCGTACGAGGGGAGGTAGACGAGCGGCGGCAGGTCGTTGCCCACGTTGAAGTGCAGCGTGGAGAAGTCCAGCACCGATGACAGCAGCATGATGCCCGCGAGGAAGATGCCGTGGCGGTTCTGCAGGTAGCCCGACAGGCCCGCGGAGCGCGTGGTGCCGTAACTCTCGCCGGCCAGGAACTTGGGGCTCAGCCACCGGCCCTCCCGCCCCAGCCACTCCCTGATGAGGTCCCCGACGCTCTCGAGATCCTGTTGGTAACCGTGGAAATCCTTGGCCTTGCCGCCCTCGGCGGGCCGGCTCCAGCCGGTACTCACCGGATCGATGAACACCAGGTCCGTGACGTCTAGGAGCGACCACTCGTTGTCGGCCAGCCGGTAAGGCGCCGGCAGCGGCTCGCCCTCTTCCCCCATCACCACACGGCGCGGACCGAAAGTGCCCAGGTGCAGCCAGACGGATGAGGACCCCGGGCCGCCGTTGTAGGCGAACGTGATGGGCCGCTCGGCGGCGTTCTCCACGTCCTGGCGCGTGTACGCCGTCACGAACAGCCGCGCCACCGTGCGCACGCCCTTGCTCACGCCGTCCTCGACGGCCTCGCGGTTGAGCGACACCAGGCCCGACGTGGCGCGGTAACGCACACTCCCACCACCGATGACGACCTCGTGCTCGGTGGTGACGAGCTCGTCGGGGATGAGCTTAGGCGGCTCGGGCGGAGTTGGTTCGGTTGACATGGTGGGCCTCCGGGGGTGCGTTGCGACAGGGTAACAGGGGTGTGACCCTCGCCCGTTGTGGAGGGGCTTCTCGTCTTGCGCGGCCGCCATGGCAAACCCGAGATTATGGCTCAGGCCGCTCATGAACGACCTTTGCGCCGATTTGCAGTCCGTTCTCCAATCGGTGCATGACGAGCAGACCGGTTACCGGTGGTCGGCGCGAGGGCTTCCCTGGCATTCGACCAGGAGACCGGCTGGATGCAGTTCGGCCTATCCTCCCAGACTCCCGGGCGCTAGAACTTGCGCCCGATTCTGAGGGTGGCGCGTCAGCGCCGTACTCGCGCCCTACAGTCGCCGGTCGAACTCGAACGGCACCGGCTCGCCGATGCTCAGGCGCCCGATTCCAGGGTGGTTGACGGAGACCAAGTAGTTGAACTCCCAGGGCACGATCACGCTCGGCACCCGCAGAACCGTGCTAGCGCCTGACGCCACCCACCTGCTCCCAGCATCCTGCGTGCCAGGCGGAGCTGGGCTCTGGCGCCACCCTTCAGGGAGGCTAGGCAACTCCAGAATCAGCTCTTCCGGAATCTGCACTCGGAAGGCTTGGAATGGTGTGAGATGGTCGGGTGAGCCGGCGTGAACCAGGACCTCGAGTGCCGCGAGGCTGGTGGTCGCCGCTAGGTAAACCACACGCGTTCCGGGATGGTTCCAGCGGTTGCCCGTTTGGTAACTACCTTCGCCATCGAACGCACTGCCCGCTCGCGCCTGGCTGACCAGGCGCCAGGCCGTGATCACGCGGGAGCGCCGTCCAGGATGCGTTCTAGGAGCCGGTTCACTTCGGCGGCCCCCACTGATGTTCTGGAGTAGGCGAGGGGGCTCTCGCCACCTAGCTGCTGATTCGGCCTGGTGAACCAAGCGTGTACACGCTCGACTGAAGTGAAGACCGTCCCGGCCTTGGCTGCCAGGGCCGCGAGCCGCAACAGTCGGTCGCTCTCCTCCGGGGTGAAGACACCTTCCTTCTTCCGGCGAGTGAGGGTGGAGATGCTGATGCTGACCGCGTTCGCCAGTTGCTGGTCGGAGAGCTGTAATGCTGCGGCGACCCGTTGCCAACCGGTGCTTGGTAGGCCCGCCAGGAGCGCGTCGATGGCTTGACGCTGTCCAGGTGCGTCCACGCCCAGCAGCGCGAACGCCTCGCCCTCCGGCTGGAATACCGGCGTTTCCATATGGAGATTGTAACATGCTCATGTGGCGGCACGAGCAAGCAGCGTGAGCAGCCGCTCGCGTACGACGACCTCATCGAACAGGCCGAAGTTTGCAGAGCATTAGACGTACCGCCGGCAGCTTCAGTCCGTTTCTGACCCCTCCAACCACTTCCTCACGATCCTGCGGATCTGATACGTGTGGCCTGCCTCGTGCTCCAGCAGGTGGTAAACCGTCCACGCCATCGTGATGCCGTGGTTCTCTCCCGGCGGCGACCTCAGTTCGTTCCACTGCTCTTCTGACATCGCGCTGACTATGTCAAGGAACCGCCTCCGCGATTCGGCCAGCTTGGCGACGTGATCCTCGAGCGCCACGCCTGGTATGTGCCTCAGCGAACCTTCGTCCGTCCGATCGTCGAACGGGAACAGCGTGCTCCAATCGTCTGGCAAGGCGCCGCCGAGGATATCGACGTAGAGCCAGCCCAACTCCACCCCGGCGATGTGATAAAGCAACGTGCCCACCGAGTTATCGTTCCCGTCGGCTCCGCGCCAATCGATGAACTCCTGACCGAAACCGGCTCGCTCTATCCTGCCGAGTGTCGTGAGGAGGTTGCGGCGCGCTTCCTGCATCGCCCAGAGCCACACGCCCACCTGGGGAATGGCACCGGGGTATGCCCCCATGGTGTGAACGTAACGCTCGTTCATTGGTTCGCTCATAGGTGTTCCTCTCGCGGCGTCGGCTGGAGCGGGCAAAACGCTAATGGTCCATAATGCACCATGCTCAAGCTTGCGACCATCGTCTGGGGTGTAAAGCGGTACGAACAAGCTATTCGATTCTGGATGGCCGCGCTCGACTACGTGCCGAAGCGACCCCCCGATGACGACTGGGCACTCCTGGTGCCGAGGAACGGCAGCGGCGTCCAGATGGCCGTCCAGGTGGTCACGTCAGACGCGGCGTCCCATCAGCGCCACCACCTCGACCTGTACGCCAAAGACCAGGTCGCCGAAGTCGAGAGGCTGATCGGCCTCGGTGCAACGCGCGTCGATTGGCGCTATCCAGAGGATGCCGACTTCGTGGTGCTGGCCGACCCGGACGGCAACCGCTTCTGTGTGATAGCCGCGGGTGACGAAGCCGAGGGTGACTTCTAGGCTTCGAAGTTCGCGTGAGGTCGCTTGAGGTCACGTGAGGTGAAAACTGAGCCGGCCAAGGCAATGCGCACCCTAAGGGTCTGCAATGGCCGCCTCGCTGCCGGGCTTGACGCCACTGACCCACCACGTAGACTTAGTCCATTGCTTAGTCTATAGTGCCACCATGACGAAGACCGTGAACATTCACGAGGCCAAGACCCACTTGTCTAAGTTGCTGGAGAGGGTCGCGCTGGGTGAGGACGTGATCATCGCCAAGGCTGGCGAGCCTGTGGCGAAACTGAGTCCACTACCGCCCATGCGGGCACGCGTTCCCGGCGGCGCCGAGGGGATGACGGTGCCCGACAGCTTCTTCGATGAGCTTCCGATCGACTTCCGCCGGCACTTCGAATGAGGCTATTGCTCGATACGCACGCCTTCTTGTGGTGGTGCGCCAACGATCCTCGGCTGTCGACGAAGGTGACGGCAGCCGTAGGTGATGGCGACAATGAAGTGTATTTCAGCGCCGTCAGCGGCTGGGAGATCGCCATCAAGTCAAGGCTGGGTCGCCTTGATCTACCCGAAGCTCCTACCGAGTTCGTGCCGCGCATGCTTCAGCTCCATGCGTTCGGCGTACTTCCGATCACGTTGAGACATGCGCTTTCCGATTTCCAGCTACCTGCGGTACACCCCGATCCGTTCGACCGCCTTCTCGTTAGTCAAGCCCAGGTGGAGGGACTGACGCTCGTAACGAACGATCGAGCGATGGGTAAGTATGACGTTGCAACGTTCTGGTAGGTGCCCAGCCCGGACTACATGGCCGCGGCGTCACTTGCTGACCTCGATCAGCACGCCACTCATGGGCAGGCCGGTGACAGTCGCCGCCAAGCCCGAATCCGCACCCTGCGCCACCACCTGCTCGAGCGTCAACTGGAAGCTCGCAGTGGGGGGAACAGCCGTACGGCACGCCACCAGGCTCAGGCAAGCCAGCACTAGTAGGACCAGACGTGACTTCCGGCGCCGGACGAAGAGAAGCGGAGGGATCAGTAGGCCGGCAAGGGCCAACCAGCCTGTTGCGGGCGCGGCGCCTCGGGGACCGAGTGCCGAGCCGGCGACGGCCCCGTCAAGATCGACGACAAGCAGGTAGTGAGCGCTGCCGCCGGCCGCAACAGTGGCTCCTTCGCCAAGCGCCAGCGCTGCCGTGGTCGAGCCCGGCGCGAAGGCGCCGCTCGCCAACGGGGTACTCCCAGGATCGAGGTTGCCGTCACCGTCGGCGTCAGAGTGAAGTGCGACTCTGGCGATTCCGTTCGCTACAGCCACGCTATCGACCTCCACGCGCAGCCCGCTGATAGCTACGGCCTCCGTGGTGCCGGAGGTGGCTGTCAGGCCCAAGGCCACCACGTCGGTCGCACCGCGCTGGACCTTGTCCGTGGTGCTGGCGGCGGGGTGAGGCGTGATGGCAAGATCTGGTGGGGTAACCGGGGCGGCTTTCGAAACGGCGGTTGTTGCGGAGGCTTGGTTGTTGGTCTCGTTGGGGTCGGGGGTGTCGCTGCTGACGGTTGCCGTGTTCGTCAGTGGTCCCTCTTGGGCGGGCGCCGTGACGTTGATATCCCAGGTGACGCTCTCGCCGTTGGCCAGAGTGCCGGCGGTGCAGGTCACGACCGCGTTGTTTTGAGTGCAGCCGCTGCTTGCCGATCCGAATGTCACGCCACCTGGCAGGGTGTCATCCATCGTCACGTCAGTGGCGGTGGAGGGGCCGTGGTTGGCAACGACCAGCGTGTAACTGATTGGGCCACCCGTCAGCACTGAGCTGGGCCCGTTCTTCGAGACGGCGAGGTCGGCGGTGGCCAGGATCACGCTGGTGGTAGCGGTAGACTGGTTATTCGCTTCATCAGGGTCGAAGGTGTCGCTCGTGACCGTTGCCCTGTTCGTCAGTTGCCCCACTTGGGCGGGCACCGTGACGTTTATCTCCCAGGTGACGCTCTCGCCGTTGGCCAGCGTGCCGGCGGTGCAGGTCACTATCCCGTTGTCGTCGCTGCAGCCGCTGCTTGCCGATCCGAATGTCACGCCGCCTGGTAGGGCATCTTCCACCATAATGTTGGTGGCGGTGTCGGGCCCGTGGTTTACAACCACCAGCGTGTAACTGATCGGGTCTCCTTGCGTTACCGTGCTTGGCCCGGTCTTCGATATGGCGAGGTCGGCGGTGGGTGGAATCACGCTGGTCGCAGCAGTAGCTAGGTCGTTGCCCTCGTTGGGGTCGAGGGTGTCGCTGCTGACGGCTGCCTTGTTCGTCAGTGATCCCACTTGGGCGGGCGCCGTGACGTTGATATCCCAGGTGACGCTCTCGCCGTTGGCCAGCGTGCCGACGGTGCAGGTCACTATCGCGCTGTTCTCGCTGCAGCCGCTGGAAGCCGACTCGAACACTACGCCGTCGGGCAGGGCGTCGTCCACCCTGACGTTGGTGGCGGTGTCGGGCCCTTGGTTGGCTACGACCAGCGTATAGCTGATCGGGTCTCCCGTCAGCACCGAGCTGGGCCCGTTCTTCGAGAGGGCGAGGTCGGCGGAGTCCGGCGCCATCACGGTGATGGGGAAGTCGTTCATCGGGTTGCCGGTGGCTCGCACCGCGCCTGCCGGATACGCACCATTGTCGTTGACCAGCAAGTCGTAGGCGGTGAAGTCGAGGTCGGTGGCGGTCGTTGTAACCGTAGGGGTCGCTGCTAGTGCAGTGCTAGCCAAGATGCCCGCCAAGACAGCCGCAGTAATCATCAGGTTGCCGCCCGAGAGACGGCCGGCGCGGTCCTGCGCCAGGCGACGCAGGCGGCTTTTCTTGCCGACGTCAGCTACCCGAACGTCAGTAACCGTCATAGTCGAAGCTCCCCGTCGCTGCGTCGAAGCCCGAGCAGCCGGCGGCGGCCCAGCAGCCTTGAGCGTTGTTGGTGTCGCTCCACGTCTGCTCGTCGACGAGGCCGCTGGTGCAGTCCTCGAACGAAGTGCACGCCCCGCCCTGCCCCAGCGCCTGCCCGCCGCCACCGTCCCGGCCGACCCACGACCTGACGGTCTCCTCGCCAAACGCGATGATGAGCACGCCGAGCGCGAACTCGCGCTGTTCCGCCTGGCTTGCAGCCGGCCAGTTGACCCTTACGCGCTTCCAGATCTCCCGCGACTGCGCCATGACGACCTGGTCCACCTGATCGGCGGCCGGGTAGCTCGCGGCTATGGCTTCGAGCATCTGACTCCTCTCGGCGTCGGTGAAGCTGTAGGCGTAGCCTATCTCCCCTAGGACGAACTCGAGGGCCTCGATGAAGGCCAGGGCGTTGTCACGCGTGAGGGTGGCGTAGGCGCCGGTCGCCAGAACCTCGCTGGGCGCGGCGGCGACAGCGCCGGTTGCGCGAGGGGCCGGCGGCCCACCGACCCCGGCCTGCATGTTTGGACTCGCGGCAGAAGTCCTGTCAAGTATGAGCTCGATGGCGGTTTCCAGCAGCGGCGTCCCGGCCGCGTCCATCTCGAAGACGTAGAGGCCAAGTGTGTCGCCTTGGAGGTAGGCCTCGAACATCAGCGTTCCGCTGGCACTACTCGCATAACCGACGCCTACACCGTCCACGACGTAGCCCTCCAAGGCGAGCTCCATGCCCGGCACCCGAATGTTGCCAGTGAGCTTGTCGCCTGCCATGGTCAGCTCGACGGCCACGGCGCCCGTCGTAACGGTCGTGACGAACGTTCCCGTGAAGTCCTGGGCACCGGCCTGTCCCGCCAGTCCGAGTACCACACAACACGCTAACGCCAACTTCGTGGCCGACCTCTGCATGAAACCCTCCTTCATCGCAACTCCCGCCTCACCGAAACCTCGCGTAAGTACTTCAGGGCCGCTTCCCACGAATCGAACTCCTGCACTTTCTGGCTACGCAGGTCGAGCAGCACGATGCGTTGGCGGTCGTGTTCACTCACGACGCGGACGATCACGCTGATCGTCTGACTTGGGCGCGGCATGCTCGGACTATGGCAAGCCTGGCGTTATGCCCCCGTTACGCCCAGGTCGGTCTAGCTGGGCCTCCCTCCGTCATCGGGTCGGCCCGTGCGCCCGGCTCGAGCCACCATGGCGGAGTCGAGGCGCTCGCGCATGTACTGCGGCAACGTCTCGAGGTAGGGCGGTGACAGCGCCTCCCACAGCCGGGCCAAGTGATGCTCGTCACCCAGCAGCACCACTGCTATCGCTACCGCCCCGTGGGCGACCACGTAGTCGGTAGAGAAGAGCAATGCGAGGGCCTCGTCCAGCAGGCCACCGACCTCGGCCGCCCGCCCGAGGGCCGCCTGGCACTCGGCGCTACGAGCGAGCGCGATGAGCCGGAGATGCGGCTGGTCCTGCTGCAGGGTGAGGACGTCATAGTGGCGCAGCGCCTCCTCGAAGCGACCAGCCTGGAAGTGGTTCACGGCCAGGTTCACTCGGAGTATCGGTACGTTGTCGTAATCGCCGAGTTCGAGCGCGCGCTCGGCGTAGGTGACTGCTTCGTCGTGGCGGCCGAGGTCGGCGAGGCAATAGAGAAGGTTGATGGTTGCTTCGACCTGGTGGTAGCGAGATCCCAGAGCCCTCGCCAAGTCGAGAGCCTCGAGGTGGAGTGGGAGTGCCAGGTCGTGCTGACCCCGGTCGTCGTGCAAGGCGGCCAGACTGGTGAGGAACTGGACCAGGCGCAGGCTCGGCCGGCGCGTGCGCAACTCAGCCGCGGCAGGTTCGAGCAGGTGGATCGCTTCGTCGGTCCTCTGCAACTCCTTCGCCACGGCTGCGCGCTGCATCAGGAGGTCGAGGCGCAACTCGGGATCGTCGACCACAGCGGCCAAGCTGATCGCCTCGGCCTGGATCGCCGCGGTGGCGCCTACAGAACCGCGGTTCAGGGTCAGCCATCCGCGTGCCAGCGCGGCCCTGAGCCGGAGTGCGGGCGATTGGTGCGCGGCAGCCTCGACGGCTTCGAGTAACGCGAGGGCGTCGTCCGACCTGCCTGACTCACGTAAGGTATCGACCAGCGCCAGGCGCAACCCGTCGACGGTCTCGCCCGGTGCCAGCCGGGAAATGGCCGCCTCCAGTACCGAGACGGCATCCTCGTGCATGCCCCGCGCCCGCATGGCGTTGGCTTTTTCGAGCCAGGCCGCCGCCGCCTTCTCCCGCTCACCGGCTGCGTGCCAGTGCTCGGCCACCACCCCCACGTCAACGGTGTCGCTGAGCGCTTCGGCCATCAGCGCGTGCAGCAGTTCGCGCTTAGCCGGCTCGACTCTCTGGTCCAACGTTTGGCGCAGCAGGTCGTGCCTGAACCCACCGCCGGCCAGGAACCCGGCATCACCAGCTTCGTCGATGGCGTCCGCCACGGCTGCGGGAGTCAGGCCAGTGATGAGCGCCACCTGGCTCGTACCCAGGCGACTCCGAGCTAGCGCCAGCACCTCCAGAACCGTGATCGTTGGACCAGAAAGCCGGTCGAGCCGGCGTTGGATGACCTCGGTCACCGCCGCCGGCACCTCCAACTCCGAGTAGTCGACCGTGATGTCGTCGACGTCGGTGTGCCAGCCGCTCGCGTCCGCGCGCAGCACCCCGGTCTCGAAGAGCGAGCGGACGGTCTCGAGGACGAACATCGGGTTGCCGCCGGTCCGTTCCCACAGCAGATGCGAGAAGACCGGCGGGCCGGCAGGGCGCTGCATCAGGTCACCGATGAGCGCCTGTACTCCGGCGGCGGAGAGCGGCTCCACGCTCACCTCCACCAGGCCGCCGCCGTTTCGCAGGGCGGCGATGGCCCCCGCGAGGTCGCTTCCCACCTCACCGGTGCGGTAGCTACCGTAAACGCGTGTCCCGTGACCGGCGCAGAAGACGAGCGTCTCGATGGTGGCGGGATCGGCCCACTGGAGGTCATCCACCACGATGATGCCGCCGCCGGCGGCAACGAAGCGGAAGAATGCCTGAACCAGGCGACCTCTGGCGGCGCCCGGCTCGACCGGAGGGGGCACTAGTCCAGGGGCGACCTCGGGCACCAGGCGCGCTAAGTCCTCGAGGTAGGGGCCGAGCCCAGCGGCGAACTCGGTGTGGTTGCGAACCAACTCGGCCAACGGGTGGTAGGGGAGGTGCTCGAGGCCCTCGTGCGCCTCACACTTGAGTGGCCAAGGCAACAACTCGTTGAGCAGTGCGCTCTTGCCGACGCCGGGTTCTCCCTTGACTAGCACCACGTTGGCCGTCGCGCTCAGCAGTGCGTTCCTGGCTTCGTCGCGCCCCACCAGCCTGGTTGGCTGTAGTGGCCACGCTCTAGCGCCGGCCCCGACTCGGGGAACCTCTGCCAGTGCCAGGGGTTCGCCGCGCTTGATCCGCTCCACCAGGGCGGAGGTCGCCTCCAGTGGCGCGAGGCCGAGTTCGACGTCCAGGTAGTCCGCGAAGCGCTCATAGGTGTGAAGGGCAGCGTCGCGGCGCCCGTCGAGGTAAAGCGCCTGCATGTAGGCCGTCACTACCTCCTCGGCCAAGGGGTCGAAGGAGAGCAGCTTGGCCAGGTGCTGCGACGCCGCGCCGTAGCGGCCGCCTGCCGTGGCCGCTCTGGCCGTGCGCAAACACACCTCGTGATAAGCCGCGTGGAGGCTCTCACGTTCGCCCTCTATCCACGCATTTACGCCGCCGGCGTCGGGCACGGCGAAACCGTGGAGGAACCGCCCGCGGTAGACGGCGAGGGCCTCCTCAGCGTTGCCGTTGGCCAGGGCGTAGCGGAACTCACCCACATCGGACGCGACCCGCCATCTGATGGCGTCGGGCGAAACGTCGAGCGGCGGGTCGTCGGGTGCCAGCCGCCTGGCGCGCAGCAGCAACTGGCGCAGGTTTCGTTTGGCGCCACTCTCGTCCGAGTCTGGCCAGAACAGCAGGGCCAGCCGGTCGCGCTCTACCCAGCCGCCCTCGACAGCCAGATGAGCGAGCAGGCAACCGCGGCGGTCTGCCGGTAGGGCTTCGCCCGTGGCGTGATCACCGATGACCGCGCCACCTAACAGCGACAAGCGAGTTGACATCCGAAGTTCATGTTACGGGAAGTACGCCTGAGAACCGCGCCCGAGTACCGCGCCCGAGTACCGCGCCCGAGTACCGCGCCTGAGTACCGCGCCCGAGAACCACGCCTGAGTACCCTGGCTGAGAATCACGCCTGAGTACCGTGCCCGGGAACCGGGCCGCATCACGCCTCCATCACGGCAGCCCACCTAACCTCGCCCAACCCCGAGCACGGGCAAGGCGGAGGGAGGAAGCGTCATGAGAAGAGCTTTCGTCGCAAGGTCGACAGGTACTCCCGGCATCACGGTCGGAACACTCACCGTAACCAGGAGGGCCGTCGAGGACGTGGATCTTTACGCGGGTGAGTTGGGGGGTGCACTGTGACACGCCCGGCCATGCCCCAACAAGATGCGGGAGCTAGCAATAAGGCGGTCATCCTGCGCTTCATCGACGCCCTCAACAACGAAGGCAAGACGGACGAGATCCTGGAACGCCTCACCAGCTCACCTGCCCTGAAGAACAAGGCCGCGTCGTACGAGGCCAGGTACCCGGGCTTCCAGATAAGCCCCGTTGACCTGGTCGCCGAGCGGGACCTGGTGGCTATAAGGTTCTTCACCGATTTCGGGACGACGGCTGTGGCGTCGCGGCCCACCGATGAGGCCGGGCGCGACGAGGCCAGGCCGGAGAGGGTGGAGGCCATCGCCATCTGCCGACTGGCGGGCGGACGAGTCACCGAGTTCTGGTACGAATCAGATGTGCTCGGCCAGGTGATCGCCGTGGGGGAGCAGCACCCAGCCGACGCGCACCGCGCTCGTGCGCACCGCTCCAAGACCGATCGGGCCGGCAACAGCTTCGACGGTCATGACGGTGCGGGCATCAACGAGGACCGCGAGGCGAACCGGTCGCTCATCCTGCGTTACCTCTCTGCTCTTAATAACCAGGAGAAAACCCTCGAGCTCATCGAGCGCTTCGCAAGCGATCCGGTGCTGGCCGGGCGCATCTTCGCCTTCGAATCGGGCTTCCCGGGTTACAGCCTGTTGGCGGACGAGATCATCGCTGAAGGCGACAAGGTCGTCGTGCGCTTCCACACCAAACAGCGCCACACCCGCGAGTACATGGGGATACCGGCAACCGGCAAGGAGTTCTCGATCTCGGGGATCATCATCTGCCGCATCGAGAAGGGCCTGATCGCCGAGAGTTGGCTCCAGGCCGACACGTGGGCTTTGACTCAGGAGCTCGAGGAGAGCCAATCCAGGGAGAAGAAGTCCAAGCCTCAATGCCCCGAGTGGCGATCGTTCCTTGCCGATCTTTGAGGCGTTGACGCTTGCGCTTGATCAAGCGGAGTGCAGCAGCAACCGGACGGCCTCCTCCAGGCTCGGGAGAACTTCGTGCCCCGGCTCCTCGCTCGGCCGCGAGGCTACGGTTGGGCGCGTCACCGACTCATCGCCCGCCAGTAAGTCACGTGCCCGCTTGCGTTGCGCTGGGCTTGCCGCCGGGTGGTCCTCGACCATTCGCAACAGGCCTTGCGCGCGTGGCGCGAAAACTGGGAGTTGCGCCAACTCGACCAGCACCGCCAGCGTCATCGGTACTTCCCCCAGTTGATCTGCGATGCGCAACGCCGCTAACAGATGAGCGTGGCGCGCGCCGGCCTCCGGCTCCACTTGTCCCAGGATCAACGACGCCTCGGCCTGCAGCGCCCGCTGCCCCAGCTCTTCGGCGACCGCCTTGGCCTCCCGAGCCGCCGTGGCGGCGGCTTCGCGGTCGCCAAGCTTCAGTTTGGCCGTGGCCAGCTGCGTCTTCAGGTACGGGACGCGCAGCCGGAACAGAACGCCTTCGGCCAGCTCGAGTCCGTGCTCGAAGTGGGCTGCCGCTGCCGCGGCGTCACCAGCCTCGAGGCTCAACCGCCCAAGATAGTCGAGGTCGTTGACGATGCCGGGGGTGTTACCGAGTGCCTCGTTGGTGGCCAGTGCAAGGTCGAACAGGGCTCTTGCCTCGTCCAAGCGCCCCGACCTCAGCTCCAGTAACCCAAGTTGTCCCGCCGCCAGCGCCGAAGCCCACTGGTCGTTGATCGACTGGGCAAGCGTCAGGGCCGCCTCCAACAGTCGCCTCGCTCCCGCCGCGTCACCGCGCCGTGAGGCCACCGAGCCTTGGGTCATAAGGGCGCGCAGCTCGACGGCATGCGCGTTGATTCCAGAGACCAGTTCCAGACAGGCTTGCGCCTCGAGCACCGCTTCATCGAAGAGCCCAAGCCCGGCCATGAACCAGGCCCGGTTGGCCTTCAACGTGGCAAGTAGTTGGACGCCATGTTCGAAGTTGCCTTCCCGACCGGCGAAGCGCTCGATGCTGGCGGCGAAGAGCCGTTCTCCCTCGGTGAACCTGCCTTGGATGCCGTGGAATAGCACCAGTGGGTCGCAGCCGTTCAAGCACTCGGCTACCCAACCGCACTCGATCGCCTCGAGCCAAGCGGCCTTCAGGTTCTCGTAGTCCGGGGCGAACTGAGCAAGCATCTGAGGTTGCTGCGGCCCATGCAGACGGCTGCTCCAACTGCCCAGCATCTTTACGTAGTAGCGCGCGTGCGCGCTCCGCAGGCTGCGAGCCTCGTCGGGGGTTTTGTCCAACTGCTCGTGCATGAAGCGCTGTATCAGCGGGTGTCGATCGTAGCGGTGGTCGGCCGTCAGGCGTAGGAGCGACTTGTCGACGAGAGCCGTCAGCAGCGGCAACGAAATTCCGGTGACTCCGCGCGCACCTGCCCTGTCGAAGCTGCCGTGGAACACCGCCAGGTGGCTGAAAGCGCGCTGCTCGGCCTCGCTCAGGAGTTCCCAGGAGTGCTCGAAGGCAACGCGCAGCGTGCGGTGGCGCTGCTCCGTATCCACCGCGGCGCTCGGCAACGAGTCGAGGCTCGTCTCGAGGGCCGCGAGCACCTCCTGCAAGCTCATCATCCGAAGCCAACCGGCGGCTAGTTCTATACCCAACGGCAACCCTTCGAGGAACCGGCAGACTCTCACCGCAGCCGGATACGACGCCGGCGTGATGGTGAAGCCGGGTTCGACCTGGCGAGCCCGCTCGTGAAGCAGCCTGAGCGCGTCGTAGGCAAGCGGGTCCTCCAACGCTTCCGGCTGTCCGTTGGCGGCCGTCGGTGCGGGTGGGGTCGGTAGCCCCGCCACGGGCAACAGCCACTCCGCTTGCAGCCTGAGCCGCTCGCGCGAGGTGATCATCACCTTGAGCCTGGGGCAGTTGCTGAGTAGCTCATGGACGAGGGGCGCCGCAGCCGTGAGGTGCTCGAAGTTGTCCAGCACGAGTAGAAGTTCGCGCTCTTTCAGGTAGTCGATCAGCTGGTCCAGTGGCGGGCGTTGCCTGCGCAACTCCACGCCTAGTGCCGCTGCCAGCCGGAACGGGAAGGCGTCTGGCGAGTCGAGGGGGGCCAGGGCAACGGCCACGTGGCCATCTTTGAAGCTCGACGACAGCGACTCGGCGGCACGTAGTGCCAGTCTGGTCTTGCCCACGCCGCCCGGACCCACCAAGGTGAGCAGCCGACACTGCTCGGAGGTGATCCGTTGGATGGTTTCCGCCAGTTCCGCCTGGCGGCCTACGAACGAAGTGAGCGGGGCAGACAACGTCCGCCCCCTGTCGTTCTCACCAACACCGACCGGCGGTTCTGGTTCCTCCAATCCCAACTGGACACGCTCATGGCTCACGAGGCGTTCGGTGGCTGCAGAAGGCGCGAACCCGAGTTCGGCCTGCAGGCGCGTGGCGAAGACCTGCAGTCTCCTGCGCGCATCGTCGACCGCTCCCGACTTCACCAGCAGCCGCAGCAACAGTTGCAGCACGTCCTCGTCGAGCGGATCCTGCGTCAGCAAGCGCTCGTAGAGGCCCGCGGCCTCGTTTGGCCGACCCGCCGATTCCGCCTTGACTGCCTGCTGCAGCGCTGCGTGCCGCTGTGACTCGCGCAACTGTGAGCGCTCGAACTCGAGCCAGTTCGCGAACTCGCTGGCCTCGTCGAGCACCAGCCCCTCGGCGAGGTCACCGCCGTAGTGGTCCAGCGCCGAGCGCCAGTCCTCTCGAGAGAGTGCGTACCTGAACGCCTTGACGTCACTCTCCACCGTCCAGCGCAGGCGCTTGTCGTCGGCGTCGACCGGAATGTCGAACGGCAGGGCCTTGGTCCTCGCCAGGAGTTGGCGCAAGTTGACGCGCGCCTGAGAGCTGTGCGTGTCCGGCCAGAAGAGGAACGACAGCCGTTCGCGGCTGACCCAGCCCTCGGCGCAAGCGAGATGGGTGAGCAGTCCAAGGCGCTTGTCGAGCGGAACGTCGCGCCACTGGGCGCCGTCCCGTATGCTCGGCGGCCCGAGCAGGCGGACCACTATTGCCATGCTCAGAGTGTAGACGAGGCACGTCTTGCAAAGCGGGCGCCGTCCGGAGCTTGCCACCACCGCTACGGGCGGGGCACCGCACGGCGCATCACGCCGGCGTCACGCCCCTCTAACTAACTTGACTCACCGCGGCCCCACGGACCCAAACTCGAGCCGCGTAGGAGGACGACATGGCACGGTTACGGATGACGCTACTCACACTGGCAGCACTCGCCATCAGCGGTCCGGGACTCGCGCAACAAACCGACGCCGAGGCGGCCGCCGCTACGTCCGCCGAGACGCGCAGGGTCTTCGAGGCCTACGCCAAGGACCACGACACCAAGTACTACGCGGAGAACGCCACGTTCATCGACATGACCCATCCAGACCAGGTCATCGAGGGCCGCGACGCGATCAAGGCGTTCATCGGCGCGTTCTAGGCGGCGCCTTCGGAGACGGACGCTACGAACTGCAGAGCATGATCGTCGAGGGGAAATACGCGATGCAGGAGTCGATCTTCTACGGCACCCACACCGGACCGCTGGGTAACATCCCGGCCACCGGCAGGACCGTCGAGTTCCCGTTCATGACCGCCTACTTGATCGAGAACGGCGAGATCGTGTGGGGGCACCTGTACTACGACTCCACTACCCTGTTGAGGCAGCTTGGGGTCATCGAGTAGGGGTCTGCCGGCGGGCTCGACGCTCGTAGGGGCCCGGGGGGCGCGGAGTGTTGGGCAGGGTGATCGGCAGGACGGCGGTGGTGTTCGGCTTTGCAGGGGCGTGGACCGAGGACGACTGGCGGGTCCACGCCCCCAACGCCGCCGCTGACGTTACGAGTAGGCAGGGTCTACTCGAACAGTTCCTCGATGGCGCGCTTATGCCGACTGTGCTTGTCCGCGTCTATGTCACGAAGCCTACGCAGGTTCTGTAACTTCCACTGGACAGCCGGTAGCGCTATGGCCTCCGGGAACCCGATGGCACTAAAGTCGGGGTCTGTGTCGTGAAGGGAGAGCAGGAAGCTCTTGACGCTGTCGTCCAGCAGTTCGCGCATGTTGGCGAAGAGCCGTTCTCGTGTAGCAATCAGTTCATCGAGGTCTAGTGGTTCGACGGTCATGCCCTCGAACTCGTTGCGGTAGGCAGCTTCAATCTCGACCCTGTTGGGGTTCAATAGCTCGTGTGGCGGCCTGCTGGAGGAGGCCAAGTAGACCAAGAAGGAGTCAAGTCCCGAATTGTCTGTAAATCCCTCCAGGGCCAGTCATCGCTAGGCTGCCAAGCTCACCTCCTCACCAGTGGTCGACGATGCGGCGGAGTTAACCTCGAGCAGTTCCATGTCCAGGTACTTCCGGCCCGATAGCCACTCCTCGCTTTGCTCCACGCACATGGCGGTGATGAGGCGCAGGCAAGCCTCGCGGTTCGGGAAGATGCGAACCACCCTCGTTCTTCGCTTCAGTTCCTGGTTGAAACGCTCCAGGCCGTTCGTCGAGCGGATGCGCCGCCGATGAGGCTCAGGGAACGAGAAGCACGCCAGCGTCGCCTCGATGCCGACCTCGATCCATTCCGCCACCGCCGGATGCGAGGCACTCCAGCGCTCCACCACCTCCTTGGCGAGAGAAAACGCCCACTCCTGGTCGGACGCCGCGAAGATCGCCTTCAGGTCAGCCGTGAGCGCCGCCTGATGCTTCCGAGCTACCTTGCCACGCGCGTTCCTCAGGAAGTGCACCTGGCAACGCTGCCAACTGGCGCCCTGGAAGTGCCGCTGGATGGCGGCCACCAGGCCCTTGTGATCATCGCTCGTCACGAGCTGCACACCGCTCAGGCCGCGCTCCTTCAGACGCCGGAAGAGGCCGTCGTAGGTCGCCTCCGACTCCGAGTCGGCCACGTCCACGGCCAGCAGCTCCCGTTGCCCGTCACTCCGCACGCCTTTGACCACCAGCACGCCCTGGCTCACCACCCGCCCATCCACCCGCACGTGCTCGTAGCGCGCATCAACCACCAGGTACGGATAGGAGCAGGCGTCCAAGCGCCGCTCGCGCCACGCCGCCAAGTCAGCGTCGAGCTGGCCCGCCAAGCGGCTCACGGTGCTCTTGCTGAAGCTGGTGCCGCACAACACCTCGGTGACGTCCTTCACCTTCCGCGTCGACACGCCCTCCAGGTACATCTCCATCAGCGACAGCACCAACGCCTTCTCGCTGCGCTGGTACCGGTCGAACAGCTCCGTCTTGAAGGTGCCCTCCCGGTCCATCGGCACCAGCAGTGAAAGCGTGCCCACGCGCGTCTTGAGCTGCCGAGGACGGTAACCGTTACGGTAACCGCGCCGCCCCTCGGTCCGCTCATGCGGGTCAGCGTTCAGGTGCAGGGTGATCTCCTCCTCCAACAACCGCTGCAGCGTCGATTGCACGATGTCACGCAAGAAATCGGGTTGATCCACCAGCGCCTCACGCAAACGCGTCGTCAAAACACTATCCTTCAGTTGAGTCATCGTTCACTCCGTTCCAGGGGTAGTTCGCACTTCCCATTCTGGAGGAGCGATGGCTCCTTTCTCTCACGACAAATTCGCAGAGCCACCTAATTTACAGAGCTTACGGGGCGCGGTCCAAGAAGGTGCGAAACAGGGTATCGGTGACGCCCTCGTTGTCGTACAGAAGTTGGACGTCGTATAGGTCCCTTGGATGCTGACGATCAAGTGCCGCAACTAACTTTCCGGCGTATAGGTCTTCGAAAGCCACCACGTTCATCTCGGCGAACCCGAACGCACGCTCTACTTCTGGCGTCGTCCTCCGCACGACTGGCGGGTGGACCGTGCCGCGGAAGACCGGCGATGTGTCGACTTTGATGGCAACCCTGCCGGCCCGGATCTCCAGGCGGAGGTCGTCTCCTCCAGACAACGAAGGCCTAACTACGGCGCCAGGAATCCGTGCCTCGATGCTTAGAGCAAGCCGCTCAAGCGCCGAGCCGATGCTGGCGAGCGTCACCTCTCGCGGCTGGATAGGCAGGTATACGAGATCGATGTCCACCGACAACCGCGGCATGTTTCTGGGAACAGGTTTATCCCGGTGCCGCATTTGAGGGCGAACGTCTTCTCCTCGGCAATCACAGGTAGGGCGCGAACGAGCAAGCGTGCTTGGTTGGTAAAGGACTCAGCCGGCATGTCCTTGGCCTTCTCCCTTGGAACGCGGCAGGAGATCCGCGGGCACCGTTATGCGGTATTGCGGGTGCAGCTTGCCTCCGGGGTAGAAGGCACGGTCGCCGGAACCAAGATCGACGGCCGACAAGTCGAGGTACTTCCGCCAGGCGTGTTCGTGCCTGTCCGCGAACACCAGGAAGAGACGCTTTACCTGTACGCTCGTGCAAGTCGTGAGCAGCTCCGTGGTCACGTGAGGACGCAGATTCACCAGGCTCCCGAACAACTCGTCGAGCAACTGGAAACTCTCGGTCTGCGGAAGCTCGTCGATGGCTTCGAGGATCGCCCGCTCAGGGCTCGAAGCCACCAAGGGCCACTCCCATGGCAAGGGCGCATCGTCATTGCGGCTTCCGGTGCTCATCTCCGTGTTTTCGAGACCGAAGTTAGGATCGGTGAACAGCCTCCTCTTCCGCAACCTGAGTTCGGTTTGGAGCGGTAGTCGTTTGAGCCACGATGGGGGCTTGTTCGAGTAGAGATAAGCCGCCGGCCTGCCGAGCGGCAGGTAGTGGACATACCCGCCAGATGCCAGTGAAGTGGTGCCGCCCACGTGGATCTCGTAGCCCATGATCCTCTGGGCTGAGAGTAGTGGGAGCACCCAATCGCGCGCAGGAGGCTGCGCGGACGGAGGCGTGGGACGACGGTAGAGGCCTGTCACGACTCTCTCCAACCAGCCGCCTTCCGCGTACTTGTGGGCGAGTTGTCGCGAGACTCCGTGCTGGTTGAGCCACGGCATATCGACATAGAAGCCGGGGGGGACTCTGCCTAGGACCAGCTTTAATGTGCTCCCATTACGACTACTCACGGTAGACAGAATAACACAAGCACAAAGTGTCCAATTCCATGCCTTTACGGAACTGGTAAAAGGTCAACTCTTGGTGGACTCTGGGCGCCCCGTGCACAGTCGGCTGTGAGCTGGTGCCCGTGTGCCTCCAAAGACCCTCGCGCCGAACAACTGCACCGCCCTGGACTCATCGGGCGACTCTACTCGTATGACCCCCCGCACCGCGAAACACAGCAGGCGCGCGGCCAGATCAGAACCATGAGCGTGTGGGCGGCACCGCTGCACCCCAACACGACCCACCCCCGCCAGGGACGCAAGGACTTTGTGCCGACTTCCAGGATCTTCGACTCAGGCTGTCGCGGGGCTGCCCAAGCGCCGCAGTGATGGGGTGAAGAAGAGTACGCCGGTCACCAGTGCCACAAGTGCGCCGGCGCCGAGGAAGAGCGGGACGAAGCCGGCGTCGACCAGCGCGCCGGCCGCCACCAGCGACAACGGCGCGAGTCCAACGGAGGCGAACATCACTAGGCTCATCAGGCGTCCGCGGAAGGCCTCCTCGGCCTGGCCCTGGAGGAAGGCGATGCCGCGCACGTTGAGCACCCCGACGGACAACCCCATCACCCCGAGCGCCAGCAGGGCGGGGAGCATGGTGCGGTCGAACGCCAGGCTTGCCAGTCCCACCGCAAAGGCTGACGACGTGAGTATCAGCAGGCGCCCCAGAGGCGCCGCACGTAGCAGCGTCCCGGCCAGGATCGCGCCGACGAGCGCGCTGCCGCCGAAGCACGACATGAGCAAACCGAAGCTGGTGGGGCCGGAGAACATCCGCTCCGCCAACAGGGGCAGGCCCACCGAGGCCGGGCCCGTGACGGCCACATTCAGGGCGGCGATGGTGAGGAGCATGGTGCGGATCGTGGGCCGGCTCAGGCTGTAACGCAGCCCCTCGAGCACCTGCCGCGCCACGTTGCCGCTCGGGTCGGCACGTTGCGTGCGTGGGGCGCGTAGCGCGAGAAGCGTGGTGACGGTGGCGACGAACGTGAGCGCGTCGATGGCGAACGCGGGCCCCAGGCCGGCCGACGCCACCAGGACGCCGGCCGCGGCCGGCCCCAGCAGCAGCGCAAGCTGTTCGCTCCCCTGCACGAGCGCGTTGGCGGGCTCGAGCTGCCCCTCGCCCACCAGCGACGGCACGATTGCCAAGAGCGCCGGGTGGTAGAACGCGTCCACGGCGCCGAACAGTGCCGCGAGCACGTATACGTGCGTGAGCGTGACGGTGCCGCCGGCTACCAGGTAGGCGAGAAGGCCGACGGCGACGAAGCGCAGCGCGTTGGACACCAGCATCACCGTGCGCGGCGCCATGCGGTCGCTCACGGCGCCCCCGAGCAGCATCAGCAGGGCGCGCGGGATGGCGGCTGTCATCAGCACGGCGCCTAGGTCCATGCCACTACCGCCCAGCGACAGCGTGAGCCAGGGCAGGGCCACCAGGTAGAACTGGTCGCCCATCACGGAGATCGTCTCGCCCAGCCAAAGCAGGCGGAAGGAACCGTGACGCAGCGGGTTGGTCCGGGTGGATGTGGGCAAAGCGGTCATGGTGGCTAAGGTAGAGGCCACCCTTGTCGAAATGGAAGGTCGAAATTCTGGTAGCTATGCCCTCGCGATCCGGTGATCCGGTGGACCCGTGCCGCTACCGTGCTACTCGATTCGGAGCGCCGGCGCTACCCCGACCCGTTCATGCGGGCCGAGCGGAGTGCTTGGCAGGCCTAGCGCTAACTCGACGTTCGCTTGGGAGGCATCGCCTACCGGGTGAAGCAGCAGTCCGTGGCGCTGGAACTGCTCGAGTTCACCAGCGAAGTCGACTTAGGGTTGGGCCTGCCTCAGCATCTCGAGAGGCCCTTGGCTGCCCAGAAATCGAGTCGGAATCCGTCGCTTTTCTCAGCACGAGATGCCAAGAAGCTAAGGGATAGCATGGAGGAACCTCCCGCTGCTGTCGTGAACACGCAGGTAACCGTGCCCCCCTTTGGCGAAGTTCGCCGGGAAGACAGCCAGGTTAATGCCCTGGGGGTGCTTCGTGCTAGGGAAGCGGATTGCTTGGATTCGGGCGTGGTACGCGGCGCGGCCGATGAGGTGAGTGACGGGATTCTCCGTGACACGCCAAGGACCCTTAAGTGCTTCAGATGTAACGCCCAAGTGTCCTACGATAACCGCGTCGGTTAGGTCGAGGACGCGCGCCAGGTCGTAATGAATACTGAACATCGTGCGGGGGTCTTGAGGGAGCCCTATCAGGCCGCCACTGGTCATCAGCAGGCCCTCGATTTCAGCTAAGGCGGTAACAGGGTCGCCGGCAAGGTAGATAGCGCCGAATTCGCCTTTGGCGTTGAAGCGGCCACCTCGCTGAAGCGAGCCTGTCACGCTGAGGGGTTCAGCCTGATAGTTGACGTCGATGGAGCGGTACCCGGTTCCTTGCAGTGCCCGCGTTGGTGCGGTAGCGGTTAGTGCGCCGTACTCGCGGGCTGTCGCCACTTATGCCGGCGCTCCCGTGAGCATGTCCTCCACCAGGTCGACTATCCCCTGGATCTTGCCGGTCTGCATCAGATCGAGCGGGCTGATTCCTCCGAGGTCCGGATGTGGCGCATTGAGCCAGATACGCACCTGGCTATCGTCGTGACCGGTCAATCGGTTGAGCCCGTCTACCACCCGGAGCAACTTCTTGAGCGGTTCCTGGATTGTCCGCGAATCAGGAGTCTTGCGAAGTGTGCGGTCATTGACTCCCAGGATGCTTGAGATCTCTACCGTACCGATGTGGAGATACTCTGCGAAGCGGCGGGCATCAACGCGACCCGACTCCAGGTTGAATACCTCGGGCGTCGTGTGGCTAAGGATGTTCGCCATTCCAGCCCCCTTTCGGTTCCATTCTAGTTCCTCTATTGTTCCGAGTCTAGTGATAGCGAGCCCTGCGCGGCAAACCTCATGGGCCCGTGGGGGCCTCAAGCCCATCTAGCACAGCCGCGCCGACCCTCAATTGAGGCCAGCGTCCAACGGCGACAGGTAAGAGCTGACCTCTGCCGCGGCCGCCGCGGCGCCATCCCACCCCGACTCCACAATCCTCAGGGAGTGGGAACGCGCCAGCGCAGCATGTTCCCACGCCAACTCCTCACGCCCGAGGGCGCGGGCCGACCTGGCGCATAGCGCGTGCGTCAAGGCCAGGAGGTGCTCGTCGGGCGGGCTGGGCCGCAGGCCCTCCGCGCGGCGGAACACCTCGTAGGCTGCCGCCAGCACTTCCTCGTGATCGCCTAGCCCGTGAACGGTGAGGACCGCCATCATGCGCAGGCCGATAGCGTGGCCGCGTGCCTCGAACACTCCCATGTCGTAGCGAGCCTGGAAGATGTCGGCAACGCGCGTTGCGGTCAGGTAGGCAGCCCGTGAGGGGGGCAGGCCCGACAGCACGATGACCAGTTGGCTGAGTTCCTCCCCGAGGCGCTCGTCGTACGCGCGCGTGGCAACCGCCTTGGCGTCCCACTCCTGACCGGGAGCCACACCCAGGGCTTGGGTCACGCGCTCCTCGAGGGCTGACAGGCTGGCGGCCGGCGACTCGCCGGCCTTGGAGGTGTCGGTCGGCGCTGCACCTGAGCCGACCGTTCCCGTGTCGACCGCCGCGCTCGAGCCGACTGCCCCCGTGTCGACCGCCGCGCTCGAGCCGACTGCCCCCGTGTCGGACACCGCTGACCCGCTTGCCTCCTCGGCGTCAGCCAACGCCCGTGCTGCCGTGAGCGCCGCAGCGACCTGGACGAGCAACACCAGTCGCCACGGATGGCCGGCCGGAAGAGCCAGCACCTCGTCCGACAACTCGGCCAGCTCGGCCGCGGCGTCCGCGACCCCTTCAGCCCTGCCCCTCAACACGGCATGCAGCGTGCCCGCTCGCAGCGCGTCGGTGGTGAACCGTTCCGGGTCGGACTTCCGTAGGTCCTGCAACATCTCGGTGGCGCGCTCCGCCAACGTGAAGGCGGTGCCGTCGGTTACGGCGTCGGGGGGGAAGATGGCAAGGGCACGAAGCACCGAGCGTGCCCACAGGGCGCAGGCCTCCTGGCGCTCGGCGCTGCTCATGGCGTCGCCCTCGTCCAGTAGCCAGCCGTACGCCAGTGCGAGACGCTCGGTGGCGAGGGGGATGTTCCCGTCGCGCACGTCGATGACGGCGCGGCGCGCTTGCACCTGAACCTGGACCGCGAGCGGCCACTCTCCGCCATGCAGGGCAGCGTCGAGTTCCTGGACGAGCGGAGTGACGGTGTCGTTCCAGCCGCGCTCGTGGAGCGCACCTACCACGGCGGCTTGCGAGCGCAGGCGGGCCGGCGAGAAGGCCTCCTCCAGCGACGTGTACAGCAGGCACCAGTCGAACGCGCCGCTGGCAACCAGAGCGTCCTGCGTGTCCGCGTCCTCGGCCGCGTCGAGCGCCGACCACAGACGTTGGCCGACGCGCAGGTCGTGGTAGGTCACCAGTAGGTGCGCGTAGCGCCCACCCCTCAACGCCTCCACGCGCATGGCCAGGTCGTCCGGCGCCCCCACCAGCCCACTCAGGCCCCAGCGGTCACGCTGGATGGTGATGGCGGTCAACACCACGGCCACGGAACCGAGGTTGAGGCCCGTCCGCAGCGCCAAGGTCAACAAGCTTCCGACCACCGGGCGCTGCTCCAACGCCGGTTGGGCCAGTCCGAAGATGTCCGGGACGCTGAAGAAGAGCTGGATGCGCAGCAGACTGGACGCCACGAACCCGAGCAGCCCGCCGCGGTCGAAGCTGGTGCCGGAGCCGGCGAACGCGCCGGGCCAGAGATTGGCCCCGTGCCACAACGCGCCCCACGAGGCCAGCAGGAACAGCGCGGTCAGGCCCCCAGCCCAGGCGACGGTCGCGCCGCGCAGCCCCGCAAGCGACACGAACGGCACGAGGCCGTGCTCCATCGCCCACTCGTAAGACGCCCGGGGCGAGGCCAAGAGCCAGCCGAGCAGAACCATGAACCCGAGCCCGAGCGCGAAGGGCAGCCAGCCGGAGCCGAGCGCCGCTCCCGCGAGCGTGGCGGCGGTGAGCAGGAAGGCCGTTCCCGACAGCCAGAAGCGCGGCCGCGGTACGGCCCGCTCGGCCTCCTTCCGGCCGGCGCCCAGCTCTTCGACCAGCGACTCCAGCGCCGCGCCGTCGGGGTCTCCAAAGTTGGCGCGAGAGCGAAGGTAGGGAATCACCCAGTCGCGCAGGGCACGCAGCCCTCGCAGGCTGGCCTCACTCCGGGCCTCGAACTTGCCCCGAGCGAGCAACAAGTCGGCGGTCTCCCGGACGCCGGTCGTCAGCTCGCGCCCCAGGTGCCCGGCCTCCACCGCGTCGCGCCGCGCGACGGCCTCCTCGAGCTCGGCGAGGAGGTCGGCGCCCCGGCCCAGCCCGTGTGCTCGGTAGTAGGCCGCCCGACCGAGGCTGAGGGCGATGCGCACGAAGCCGACGCTGAGGAGGAAGCGTGTGCCGAACACCAGCAGACGCCCGGCAACGCTGCCGGGTTCGGCCGCCAGGTTCAGGCCGAACACGTCGAACAGGTCGAAGAACATCTCTGTGAGGAGCAGGTTGTCGAACGAGAGGCGCCACGCGGCTCCCCAACCATCGCCCACCAGCACGCCGGGCAGGTGCCGCATGACGCCTCTGAACAGCACCGCCTGGGCCAGCAAGTAGATCGGCAACGCGAACGTTGCCACCACCACGGGCAGGTACCTGACCACGGCGGCACTGTCGCGCTCGCGCACGCCGGACACGTCGTCCTCGCGCATGCCGCGCGCGAACACCTCGGGCCACACCACGAGCATGGCCACGAGCATGAACCCGGCGACCTGTAGCACCAACGCCGGCCAGCCCAACGGCAAGGCGCCCACGCTGGCCGCCAGGGTCAAGATGGCCCCGTAAGCCAACCACATGCTCAACTTGGTGCGGCGCGCCGCGGCGAAGACGCCGAGCAGCTCGCCGCCGAGCGCGCGTAATACGGCTCCGGGGCCAACGGTAATGGTCGCGGCCGGGCTGTTCACTTACCTCCCCGACCTAAGGCGCGGCGGGCGCCTCGGGGAAGGCCCACCAGTACCAACCCAGGCCTTCCTCGATGCCTGGATGGTACGTGTGCGGCCCGCCACTCGGCCCGCTCACCAGCGTGACGGGCGTCCAGCCCGCGAGGAGGTCGAAGGCGTTCACGTTGTTGCACTCGCCCACAGCGACGCTCCGGGCTTCGCGGCTTGCGAACCACTGCACCCGGCGGGTGCCGGGCGCTCCGATGTCGTTCGCGAACGCCGCGTCCGCCAGGATCGCCATGCCGATCATGCTCAGGCCGCCGTGGTTTTCGTCCGGCGTGGTGAAGCCGTCGAGCGGCGTGAGCAACTCGACGTCGAACAGGACCGTGATGCGCGGCTTGCCAGGGCCGCCGCACACCGTGGAGCCAAGTGGCGTGTCGTCGTCTATGGTGGGCAGCACCAAAGCGAAGGCGCCGTCACCGGCGATGTCGGCGAACACGCGCAACACTCGGTTACCGGGTGCGCTCAACAGCAAGGTCGGTGTTGCCTCGCGCCGCCAGTCGGCCAGGCGCCCACGCATGCTGACGCCGTCGAAGCTCGCCTCGCCCGGGCCGATCGGGCCGAGGTACTGGGCGTGAGTCAGCGAAACGGCCGCCGTGATCGCCAGGGTGACGAGCAGCCGCCGCCATACGCCGTACTCGGTGCTCCCCGTTCGCGGGTGCATCATGCGGCACACTCTCCTTCTTCGACCATGCGCTCGAGCAGACGCTCGAGCAGCGGGAACAACACGTCGAGCGCCGGGTAGCGGTAGGGCCTGGCCTCGGAGAAGTCGAAGTGACCCTCGTCGGCTCCGAGCTGCCAGCTGACGCGGTAGCTCGGACAGTTGCGGCACACGGTTTCGACGGGGCGCGGCGGGGCGTCCTCGAGCTGCTCACTCAAGAAGCGCAGGAGCCAGTCGTGCGCGATGGTCAACTCCTCGTCAGTGGGCTCGAGGTAACACTCGGTGACCATCGGAGGCAACGTCGTCAGCTCGATCTGACGCGCCTCGGGAGTCGAGAGCACCCGCACCGCTTGCCACTCGGGCGGCAGCGCGCCCGCGACGTGCTCGACCGCTAGCTGAAACCGAGGCGCGCTCGACGTGCTACCGGGCGTGGGCAACTCTGGAGGGAAGTAGACCAGCTTGCGGTAGATGAACTCCCCCGCGCCCACTTCGAGCACGAGGTCGCTGGCAGCGATCCGGCCCCACCACACCTGAAGGTAGAGCAGCTCGTCGTTGATCCAGCGGACGACCGGCGCAACGTTGGCGTGCCGGTTGATCCTCACGCGAAGCGCCTCGCCGGCCTCGTAGGCGTCGGCGACATACACCACGGTCGACCACGGGCCCTCTTGCGTGAAGTCCGGAAAGACGGCCCAGTAACTTCGCAGGCCGTTGGGCGAACTGGTGGTCTCGCCGTCGAACGAGATGACCAGCTGGTCCACCGAGACGTTGGCCAAGAGCTCCTCGCCCAAAGGCAGGTAGAGGGGCGGCGACTGGGCGAAGGCGCCGGAGCCGATGAGGACGAATAGGGCGGTGGCGAGGCGGAGCCTCATGGTGGCGCTTACGGCGCCCCCACCAGACCAGGCGCCGGTGGCGCGAACGCCAGCGTTCCACCGGAATCGAATCCACCCACGTTAGTGAAGCTCGCACCAAGGCCCGGAGAACCGGACGCTACCAAGTTGGCGGCTTCCACCATCCCGATATGTCCAGCCAGAGTCCAGCCCGGATCGTAGCTGCTCGTGACCCACAAGTTGCCGGCGTTGTCGAACGCCAGGCGCAGCGGGGATACCCCGATGCCTGTCAAGCGGACGGTGGGGTCGGGCGCGCCGCTTGAGACGATGTCCTGCGGCCGGAACTTCTCTACCGCGCCGCTACTCCAGCTCGCCACCCACAACGCGCCCGCGGCATCGAACGCCAACCCGCGGGCGGTCTGGAGAGACGTACCGTTGGACCCCACCACCACGTCGGGATCGAGCGCCCCGCCTGTAAGCAGTTGGGCGGGGGAGTAGCGGGCCACGAAGGTGTTCGCAGCCACCCACAACCCGCCACCTACGTCGAACGTCAACGCCTGCGGGTAAGGCAAGGCATGTGAAGCGGTGCCCAAGATCTTCACTGCCGGCACAGGTGAACCAGAACTCGCCAACTGGCTGGGCGCGTAGCCGGCGATACCACCGGCAATCGTGGCCCACAGCATTCCGCTCGCGTCGAACGCGATGCCGTTCACGTCTGTGCTCCCCGTGTCGATCACCACTGCGGGTGAGGGCGTACCGGACGCGCCCAAGTCCGTCACCGCGTACTCGATCAGGTAACCCGCCTGCGTACCGACCCAAGCGTCGCCGTCGGCATCGAAGGCGAGCGCGTACGGCCCTTGGCTCGCACCGAGGCCAAGCGCCCGCGCTGGAGTCACCCCCTCCCCTCCGCTGGGCAACTGGGTTGCACCGAACGCAGCGATCTTGCTGCTGCCATGAACGGCCACCCACAGCGCTCCCGTACCAGGGCGGAGCAGGTAGCTCACGGTCTCTGTGGCCGTGACGCCGGCGCTCACCTGCACGGTGCCACCGCCCACGACGGTGCCGTCGTAAAGCTCGTCCACCAAGGTCCCGGGCAGGCGTGCGGCCGGGGCCGTCAGCTAATACGCACCCGGCGCGAGGCCACTGAGCGTCCGAGTTGCGCTTACCACACTGTGGTACCCACCCGGGCCGGTTACTTCGATGCCCGCGGCCACTCCGCTCGGCGCCGTGACCGTTATCGCCAAGGAGCCGAGGTTAGCGCCGGCAGGTGCGGCGCAGCCGGGCGCCACTGCGACCAGGGCAGCCAGGCAGGACGTAAGCAGTAGCGAGCGCCAACCACTAGCCACCCTGCCGCGGGCCACTCCCCCTCGCACCGAGCCGTGCCGAGCTACGTCACGTCCTGCTGCGTTGAGACTTGCCGCGCCAGCGTCCATCGTCGCTACCTCCAGTTTGGCGGCACTTTAGCACCGCCGGTGGCGTTTCAGGAATGTGGCGGCCCTCCCACCCAGGGGCGAACGTCCCGACCCACTCCAGCGCGGGCGGCGTATCCTATAGGTGGTTAAGGGGACGCAAAGCAGCAACGGCATCCCCTAACGAAGCCCTCAGAGCGCCGCTAAGTAGCAGCGTCAGACCAGGGGGCTTCTTTTTTGGCTCGCTCACGCAAGCCGCTCGTGCGCTGTGGCCCAAGCAACGGCCATCTCGGTATGGGCTGGGAGTCAGCGCGCCGGCCGCGGGTGGCCGACGGACCGCTACGCAACGTGATTGCCGCTTTGCGCTTAGCCGCCGATCGCGACCATCGTCCGGGGCCTGTCGACCGGAGCGGTGATGCCCGATGCCGGCTTCCGGAAGGCCGCTACCAGGAACATCTCCTGGATCGCGGGTACCGGGTCCGCTTCGAGCAGCGCCGGCCTTATGTCGACCTCGCGATCCGTCATCAGGCAGGGGCGAAGGGTGGCGTCGCTGGTGAGCCGCATCCGGCTACAAGCCCCGCAGAAGGGTTCGGAGACGGGGTTGATGAAGCCGATGGCTCCCTTCCAACCGGGAACGCGGAAGAGCCGGGCCGGTGCGCTTGGGTCGTTATGGAGCGGCTCGAGCGCCCCGAACCACGCTTCGATCCTGGCGCGAGTCTCCTTGCCGGCCACGAACTGCTGCCGGTACTCGTCAGGCGCGGCGTTGTTGAGGTGCATGTACTCGATGAAGCGCATGTGAACCGGCAGGTCGCGGGTAAGTTCTGCTAGCCCCCGGATCTCGCCGTCGTTCATCCCGCGGATCACTACGGCGTTCAGCTTGACCGGCCCCAGCCCGCCCTCGATGAGGGCCTCGATCCCTTGCCAGACGGGGCGGATGCTGCCCCCGTTCGTCACTCTACGGAAGACCTCGGGGTCCAGCGCATCCAGGGAGATGTTCACCCGGTCCAAACCGGCAGCGAGCAGTTCGGGCAGCCGGCGGGAGAGAAGGGAGCCGTTGGTCGTTATCGCGACGTCTGGAACGTCGGCCACGCGCTTGGCGTGATGGATCATCTCCGGCAGTTCCTTGCGGATCAGGGGCTCCCCACCCGTGAACCGCACCGAGGTCATGCCGAGGCCCACGGCGGCGCTGATGACGTTAGCAACGTCCTGGACGCTCACGGTTCCAACTGGATCCTTGTGACCCATGCCCAGCGGATCGCAGTAAGTGCACCGGAAGTTGCAGCGTCTCGTGACGCTCACCCGCAGGTCTCTTACGACGCGACCGTGACTATCGATGAGGGCTTTGGATTCCATCGGCGCTCCTGCTGGGTCACTCCCTGAAAGTGTGCGCATGATAGGACATCAAGTTGGAGCGGGTTCGGACGAGAAAGCTCTCACCCAGACCGAGTCGCCTTGGGCGTACGTCTCCCTCTTCCAGATGGGAACACGGTTCTTGAGCTCCTCGACTATGTAGTGGCAGGCGCCGAAGGCGGCTTCTCGGTGAGCTGCCGCCACGCCCACCCAGACGGCGCACTCCCCGATCTGGAGGTGGCCTACGCGGTGCACGCAAGCCACGTGAAGGACATCGAAGCGTTCCCGTGCCTCGGCCAAGATCCGGTTCCCCTCCTTGACGGCAAGGGCCTCGTACGCCTCGTAGGTAAGCGAGGTCACCTCCCGTCCATCGGCGCGGTTCCTGACGCGGCCCTCGAAGATGCTGCGGGCGCCGGCCGCCGGGTCCTCCAGCCGTTGCGTCAGCTGACTCGCAGGGATCGGCTCTTTCGAGATGACGAACAAGCTACCCCCCCGCCACCGGCGCGATGAACGCTACGCGGTCGCCGTCTTGCAGCTCGCTCTCCCAAGGCGCGAACTCGTCGTTGATCGCCACCCGGAGCGCCTCGATCGGCAGGGGGAGGTCGTGCAGTCTTCTCAGCTCCTGATAGAGGTCCGCGACCGTTCGCGCTGCGGTCGACACGCTCTCCCGGTCACGCTGCCTCACCTCCCGGAAGATCGCGAAGTGCTCGAGGGTCACGCTCTTCTGGGGCTTCATGCTTGATAGCCCGGGCAGAGAGTCGGTTGAGGCTCGTGGCGGCGAGCACCGGTCTTGTACTGCTCGGGCGCAGCGCGCCCGCACTCCAGGCTTTCGTGCCGTTCAAACGTCGACGTCATGCTTCCCTCCCCGCTTGCGGAGCAGCCGCACCTCCTGGATGACGATCTCGTGGGAGAGCGCCTTACACATGTCGTAGATGGTGAGGGCGGCAACGGCAGCACCGGTGAGCGCTTCCATCTCGACCCCGGTCTTGCCGTCCACCGATACCGTGCAGTCGATCTGGACCCGCTGGTCGGCGGCGAACGTGATGTCGATATCGCAACTGTCGATCGGAAGCGGGTGACAGAGCGGGATGAGGTCGCCGGTCCTCTTCACGGCCATGATCCCTGCCAGGATGGCGGTCTGGAACACGGGACCCTTCTCGCTGCCGATATCGGTGCCCGTGATGGCGCCCATGACCGCCTTGGGCAGGCTGACGTAGGCGCGAGCCGAGGCCGTTCTCCGGGTCACCCCCTTACCGGCCACGTCCACCATGCGCGGGCGGCTCTTCTCGTCGATGTGGGTCAGCATGGCAACTCCTCACTGGCTTCCCGCGGCTTCCCCGAGACCTCCACCCACGCAGGACGCTATCCAGGGCCCCCGGATCTTCCTTCCTCCATCGTCGTGCTTCCGAGTGTACTGCGGGAATGGCACGGTAAGCCCCGGCCGGCATCAGGTCTCCGGCCAGCAGCTTATTTGCAGCCATACGCGCGGTGATAGGCTTGCACCCATGGGCCGGGCGTTGGCCGGTGTTCTGGAAGCAAGCCTTCGGCGGCTCGCGGTGACCTCATGCTGAGCCCTGAGCAGCGGGCCCGTTACGACCGTCAGCTCAGGCTCTACTCCTTCGGCGAGGCTCAGCAGCAACGGCTGCTGGACGCCTCTGTGCTCGTGGTCGGCGCGGGTGGCCTGGGATCTCCGGTGTTGCTTTACCTGGCGGCCGCCGGCGTGGGTCGCCTCGGGATCGTGGATGACGACGTCGTCGACCTGAGCAACCTGCAGCGGCAGGTCATCCACCGCGACCGCGACGTAGCCACTGCCAAGGTTGCTTCGGCCGCACGCGCGGTGCGCGACCTGAACCCGGACACGCAGGTCGACGAGCACGACCTCACGCTGCAAGAGGGTAATGCGCGCGCCCTCGTCGGCCGGTACGACCTAGTGGTCGACTGCACCGACAACTTCACGGCCCGCTACCTCATCAACGACTCGGGCTTTCTCGGGCGCGTTCCGGTGGTGCACGGCTCGATCTACCGTTACGAGGGTCAAGTGACCGTGTTCAGCCGAGGCGAGGGCCCGTGCTACCGCTGCCTCTTTCCCGTACCACCTCCTCCCGGCACCATCCCCTCTTGTGCGGAGGCCGGGGTTCTGGGTGTGCTACCGGGAATGGTGGGCATGGTGCAGGCGACGGAGAGCATCAAATTGCTTGCCGGTTTGGGGGAGTCGCTCGTTGGTCGGCTCTTGCGCTACGAGGCGCTGGCGATGAGGTGGAGTGAGCTGCGCTTGAGGCGAGACCCCGCCTGCCCCCTTTGCGGTGCTGCCCCCACCATTAGCGAAGTGCGCGCGATAGACGGTGGAACTCGCGAGGTAGACAACCTTCAACGACTCGACCCCGCGGGCTACGAGCACCTGCGCAGCGCGAACGTGGAGCACATCCTGCTCGACGTTCGCGGGTCCTCCGAGGTCGCGGTAGGCAGCATGGAGGGGTGCGTCAACATCCCACTGAGCGAGCTGCCTACGAGGCTGAGTGAGCTCACGCGGTGGCGCGACCGGCTGATCGTCTGTGTGTGTAACCACGGCACCAGTAGCCTCGAAGCCGTCGCCTTGCTACGCAAGGCCGGCTTTCCCCGACTTGCCAACCTCGAAGGAGGCTACCAGGCGTGGCGGGCCTGGGAACGCCATGGAAGGTCCTTGCGCTCGTAGAGCGGCGACTTCTCGAGTGTCAACCGCCCACCCCCGGTACGAATTAGTTTTGAGTCGACACGCCCCGGTACGAATCAATTCTGAGTTGACACGCCCACGCCTCGGTACGGACTAGCTTTGGGTTGACACGCCCTGCTCGGCGACCCGTATGCGGCCGAGAGCCCGCTCGTAGTCGGCCACGTGGTTGGCGTTGACCAGCTCGTCCTCATCCACGCTCGTCACGAGCCCGATCCGCGAGTTCAACAGCATCTTCCGGGGGCAGTCATGGCCTAACGCGAGCACCTGGAACAGGCGCAGCCGCGCCTTGGCCTCGTAGATCGTGCACACCGGTTCGGGCAAACCGTCATGAGGGCTGCGGTAGCTCGTGGCGAAGCGCAGCGGAGCTCGTTCACCGAGCAAGCGCTCTACCGTCTCAGCGCGAACGAACGGAAGGTCACACGCCAAGACCAGCCAGCCGGCGCCTGGGTGAGCCGTCATCGCGGTGAGGATGCCGCCCAGCGGCCCCACCTCGACGAAGCGGTCGACCAGGTGAGGGCGACCAACCAGCGCCGGCTCAGACTGTTGCTCGGCGTTGATCGACAGGTAGACCCGGTCGCAGTGGGGCGCAAGCAGCCGACTCAGGTAGAGCGCGTGCGGTTCGCCGTGGTACTCGAGCGCCCATTTCGGTCGGCCCATCCTGCGGCTCGCGCCACCCGCCAGTACCAGGCCGTAGAGCGGTGTTCGGCTGGCCAGCGACAAGAGGTGGGAGCGGATGCTCGCCGCCAACCCAGCGACATCGTCGGGCCGGTGGTGCGGTACCTGGAGCCCGGCCATGCTCAGGCCCGCGCCGACCGTGGCGATCACCGTGGCCGGGGTCTCCGGCGCGTCGTCACACCGCCCCTCTTCGTCGAGCAACAGGACGGTCGGGGTGTCCGGGCCGGCAGCGCCCTCGAGCAGCACGATGTCGTTTTCGAGCATGTCGTAGTGCCTACCGACGAGGCCCGGCGCCGGTCCACGCGCGTGGCCTACCTGGAACTCCGTAGACAGGGCTTCGGCCACGCGCTGTAGCATGCCGACCGCCTCGGGCGTCATGCGTCCCGAGAAGGCGACCAGGTACGGGTGATAGCTGATCTGCTCGTGGCGCCGGGAACTGTCCACGCATCAAGCTAGCACGAGCACCGCGCGGCGGATCACGCCTCCGTCCACACCGCCTCCGCACCCAACCCGGTCCCCTGACCCGCCACCCGGAACGGGTCGGCCGCGAATTTGGAAGCCGGTTGGAAGGGCACCGTCCGACACTGCAACGGATGGCTCAGCAACATCGCCCAGCCCAGGCGAGGCGCACGCCGACCGGCCAGGCCGGCACGTCGTTCGTCATCACCCTGTGGCTCGAGCCCACCGATGAAGCGAAGCGCCCTGAATGGCGCTGGCGTGTCACCGGGGGGCAGCACGGCGAGCAGCGGTACTTCAGGAGCGTCGCAGACCTCCTGACTTACGTCAGCGAATGCACCGCACTCCCGCCGCCAGATTGAGGCGGCGGCGACGGAGGGTGCGCGGCCGAAGTCGTCGGGGAAGGAGTCGGGATGACCGATCTGACGTCAGCAGAGGTGCTGGAGAGACTGCGCGCGGTGCCCTACCCGGGGACCTCGCGTAACATCGTGGGTGCGGGGTTCGTGAAGGACGTGACCGTCGACGGGTCTACCGTCATGGTCAGGTTCGCGCCCAACACCACCAACGCAGACAAGGTCGCTGCCATGGAAGGCGGCATCCGCGACGTCCTTTACGGGGCGAGCTTCGCGCTCGTGGAGGTGGAGACCGAGGCGCCATACGACGACAGCTCGATGATCCTCGGTACCGGTTCCATGAACCCACTGCAGGCCGAGATGTTGGAAGACGGCGTCGACCCTCAACCCGACGTGTTGCTAGGCGACCTTGGCCGGTCCAACCGCGCACGGCCCGAGCCGCAGGGGTCCGTGGGCCAACCCGGCAGGGCAGGGCAGGGCACAGACGTCGATGACGAGCCGGCGGAACCACAGGGTGCGAGCGACCCTACCTACGACGGACCGTTGCGGGTGCTGCAGTGGGAGATCGACCCGCATGACCTGCAGGCCGAGTCGGTCCAGCGAGCCGTGACCTTGGACGGCTGGGAGTTCCGCCTGTGGTGGCAGGTCCACGAGGGCGGCGAGCTGCTTTACACGTCGTTGCAAGCGCTCCGTGAGGACTGGGTTGACCTCGGCGGCGTCGCCCGGAGTCACCCGGTGGGGCGCACCGAGGCCGTGAACCTCGTCTACGACAGGTCGCGGGACGCCGTGGTGGCCGTCTACGGCACCGTCCGCGACTTCCGGCCGTTCGTCGAGGCGTTCAGATTGGCTTACGCGGCGCAGTACGGCGGCTTGGCAGCTGACGGCGCCAACGTAACGAGTTACGGACGGGGCAGCGAGAACGGTCCCGGGCTGAGCTACGAGCCTTCCTACGAGGACGGCTGTGACGGTGGGCCGGGGTGCACCTGCTCCGACGATGCGAGCGTGCAGCCCCAGGTTTACGAGGCCGGCCACACTGACGAGACCGCGGGTGACAGCTGTTGCGGCGGCGAGGGCGGCTGCGGTTGCTCTGCGAACGCCAGCGCGTCGAGCCTGGCAGAGATGGACGTCATGGACGTGGTCAGAGCAGCCCCCGCCGGCGAAGCGGAGGTGCGTGGATGAGCACCGACGCAAAGGGCAGCTCCAATAGCGCCGCAACCAAGAACGGGTCAGCGCCGCCGGCTGCCGCCGGTAACGGCGCTTCCCAGGCGAGGGGCGCACGCTGGTTCCGCGTGCTCGACGAGCCGCGCGCCTGGGAGGAGTTCTACCGGCGCCGTTGGTCCTACGACAAGACGGTGCGCACCAGCCACAGCGTCAACTGCTCGGGCTCGTGCTCCTGGGAAGTGTTCGTCAAGGACGGCATGATCACCTGGGAGCTGCAGAAGACCGATTGGCCCCAGATCAACGACGAGACGCCGAACTACGAGCCGCGCGGCTGCCAACGCGGGATCTCGTCGTCCTGGTACCCGTACAGCCCGGTGAGGCCCAAGTACCCGTACATCCGCGGCGTGCTGCTCGACTTCTACCGGGCCGAGCGCGAATTGGGCAAGGGGCCGGTGGAGGCCTGGGCGGCCATCGTCGAAGACGAGGCGCGCTCGAAGGCGTACCGCACGGCGCGCGGCAAGGCGGGCTGGCGGCGCGGCACCTGGGACGAGTCGACCGAGATCATCGCCGCCGCCACCATCTACACCATTCAGCGCTACGGAGCCGACCATCTCGCCTCGTTCTCCCCCATACCGGCGATGAGCATGGTCAGCTTCATCTCGGGACAGCGCCTCGCGAACCTGCTCGGCGGCACCATGCTGAGCTTCTACGAGTGGTACCACGACCTGCCACACATGATGCCGGCCATCTGGGGCGACCAGACGGACGTGGCCGAGGCTGCCGACTGGTACCAGAGCGCCTACTGGATCGTCGCGGGCACCAACCTGCCGATGACGCGCACACCCGACGCCCACTTCGCCTCCGAGCACAAGTACAACGGCGGCAAGATCGTCAACCTCTCGCCCGACTACGCCGACATCACCAAGTTCGCCGACCTCTGGGTGCCCCTCAAACCGGGCACCGACTCGGCGTTCCTGCTCGCTTGCATCCACGTGATCCTGCAGGAGTTCCACGTAGCCAAGCGCTCCGACTACTTCCTGCCCTACGTGGCGCAGTACACCAACCTGCCGTTCCTGGTGCGGCTCGACGAGGAGGATGGTCACTTCGTGAGCGGCCGTTTCCTACGCGCCTCCGACTTGGAGGGCTACGAGGACGAGGAACACGGCGACTGGAAGCTCATGCAGTTCGACACGGACGGCGGCTTGCGGCTGCCCCTCGGTTCGCTCGGCTTCCGCTGGGAAGAACGCACCACGGGTCGGTGGAACCTCAAGCAGGAGGACGCCCGCAGCGGCGAGGCCTTCGAGCCTGCGCTGACGGTGATGGACGGCGCCTATGAAGAGGCGACGGTGGCGTTCGCCGACTTCACCCACACCTTCAACGTCGAGTTCGGCACCACCGAGGGCAAGGGCGTGCCGGCGACGGCGAACTTCCGCGGCGTGCCGTCTCGCATGGTCCAGACGAAGGACGGGCCGGTGCGAGTGACCACCGCCTACGACCTGCTGCTGGCGCAGTTCGGCGTCGGGCGCGGGCTGTCGGGCGCCTACCCGGAGGGTTACGACGACGCGTCACAGCCGTTCACGCCCGCCTGGCAGGAGCAGGAGACCGGCGTCGACCGCAACCTGGTCTTGCGTGTAGCGCGTGAGTGGGCCGACACGGCCGAGAAGACCAACGGCAAGTGCATGTTCATCACCGGCTCGGGCGCCCTCCACTGGTACCACGGTGGACCGCTGACCCACCGGGCCATGGCCGTCATGGGCATCCTCACCGGCTGCATGGGCCGTAACGGCGGCGGTTTCAACAACTACGTCGGCACCGAGAAGGTACGCCCCTTCGCCGCCATCGGCACGCTCGGTGGGGCGGCCGACTGGGACGTCGTCTCGCGGCAGGCGAACTCCACCTCGTACTTCTACTTCCACACCGACCAGTGGCGCTACGACGGCATGACGCTGGAGCCGCTGTGGGCGCCGCGCGCCAAGGTGTTCCCGGGCAAGGCCGGGCACGTGGCCGACATGAACATGCTGGCGGTCAGGAACGGCTGGCTGCCCTTCTTCCCGCAGTTCGACAAGCGCAACCCCATGGAGGTGCTCAAGCAGGCGCGAGAAGCCGGCTGCACCACGGACGCCCAGGTGGCCACCTGGGTGGCGAAGCAGTTCCGTGACGGGGAGCTCGAGTTCGCGTTGCGCGACGTGGACGCTCCCGAGAACCACCCGAAGGTGCTGTGGATCTACCGCGGCAACCTCATCGGCACCTCGATGCGCGGCCACGAGTACGCCCTCAAGCACCTGCTCGGCACCCACAACAACGTCCTCGGGGACGACCGCTCGGAAGACCTGGTCGACGACATAGAGTGGCACGACGACGCGCCGCACGGCAAGCTCGACCTCGTCTACAACGTCAACCTGCGGATGGACTCATCGGCCAATTACTCCGACATCGTGCTGCCCACCGCGCACTGGTACGAGAAGTACGACCTCACCTGCACCGACCTCCACTCCTTCTTCCACCCCTTCACACCGGCCCACGACCCATCGTGGGAGTCGAAGCACGACTGGGACGCCTTCAAGCACGTCGCCGCAAAGATCTCGGAGCTGGCAATGACGTACCTGAGCGAACCGGTCGAAGACCTGGTCATGACGGCGCTGTCGACCGACACGCCGGACGAGCTGGCGCAACCGCTGGGCGAGCTGGTCGACTGGTGGGCGACAGGCGAGACGCCGGTGCCGGGCAAGACCTTCCCCAACGTCAGCGTGGTTACGCGCGACTACACCAAGATCCTCGACAAGTACACCACCCTCGGTCCCGCCGTGTCCCGGCCCAACGGCTACGGCGCCAAGGGCATCAAGACCGACCTCTCCGAGATAGTGGAGGAGCTCAAGGAGAGCTACTTGGTGGGCGAGAAGAACGGCCTGCCGTCGATGGAGGACGCCAAGCAGGTCGCCGAGATCATCCTGCGCATCTCGCCCGAGAGCGACGGCGAGGTGGCGTACCAGATCTTCCGGGGCCTCGAGAAGCGCACCGGCGTGCCCCTCGCGCACCTAGCCGAGCACGACCGCGAGATCCGCCACCACTACCCCGACCTGGTGTCGCAACCGCGGCGCGCGATGACCTCCCCGCACTGGTCGGCCATCGAGAGCGGCGGCCGCACCTACGCCTCCTGGACCATGAACGTCGAGACGTTGAAGCCCTGGCACACCCTGTCGGGGCGTCAGGAGGTCTACTTCGACCACCGCATGTTCCGCGAGCTGGGCGAGGACCTGCCGACCTACAAGCCGCCCGTCGACATGATCAAGATCGGCGACGTCTCAGCCGCCGACCTCAAGCTGCCCGGCACCAAGGCGTTCAGGTACATAACGCCGCACGGCAAGTGGTCCATCCACAGCATGTTCTGGGACACCTGGCACATGCTGAACATGTTCCGCGGCGGCCAAGTGGTGTGGATCAACGACGACGACGCGCGCGAGATAAGCGTGGGCGACAACGATTGGGTCGAGCTCTACAACGAGAACGGCATCAGCGTCGTGCGCGCCGTGGTGAGCGCCACCATCCCGCGCGACATGGCCATCTTCTACCACTCGTCCGAACGCCACGTGAACGTGCCGTTCTCCTCGCTGGCCCGCGAGCGGGGCGCCAGCGACCTGCGCGGCGGCAACAACAACGCCGCCACCCGCATCATGATGAACCCGGCCACCATGGTGGGCGGCTACGCCAACTGGACCTACTGGCTCAACTACCAGGGTCCCAGCCCTTCCGAACGCGACGCCGTCGTGTTGATCCGCAAGAAGCCGCTCGAGGCGGGCGGCCGCAAGGTCATCTACCGCGAGGAACAGCTCGGAAGGAGCATGTGAGCCGTGCGCGTGAAACAGCAGATGGCGATGGTCTTCAACCTCGACAAGTGCCTCGGCTGCAACACCTGCACCCTGGCCTGCAAGAACGTGTGGACCAACCGCGAGGGCGCCGAGTACATGTTCTGGAACAACGTCGAGACCAAGCCCGGCGTCGGTTACCCCAAGGCGTGGGAAGACCAGAACAAGTACCGGGGCGGCTGGACGCGCGACGAGGGGGGCAACAAACCGAAGCTCAGGCAGGCCTCGCGCTTCTGGTTGATGCTCAACCTCTTCTACAACCCCGTCATGCCCCAGATGGAGGAGTACTACGGCAAGGGGCCGTTCACCTTCACGTATGAGGACCTCCACTCCGCCACCCCCACCAAGCTCTCCCAACCGGTGGCCAGGCCCAAGTCGCAGATTAGCGGCGAGGAGGACATCGACATCGAGTGGGCGGTCAACTGGGAGGACAACGCGGCCGGTGCGTTCGTAGGCGGCACCGGCGAGGCGGACCCCAACTTCAAGAACATGTCCCCGGAGGCGCGCAACGCCTACCTCAAGTTCCGCGACTCGTTCATGATGTACCTGCCGCGCATCTGCAACCACTGCCTGAACCCGGCCTGCGTCGGCTCGTGCCCCTCCGGCGCCGCCTACAAGCGCGAGGAGGACGGCGTCGTCCTCATCGACCAGGACCGCTGCCGCGCCTGGCGCTACTGCGTCTCGGGCTGCCCGTACAAGAAGACCTACTACAACTGGCGGACCGGTAAGTCGGAGAAGTGCATCCTGTGCTACCCGCGGCTCGAGACCGGGCAGCCGCCCGCCTGCTTCGTGGCGTGCCCCGGGCGCATCCGCTACATGGGTCCCTTGCTCTACGACCTGGACCGGGTGGCCGAGGTCGCCAACGCCCCCGAGGCCGACCTGGTCCGCTTGCACCGCGGCCTGCTGCTCGACCCCAACGACCCCGAGGTCATCGCGGCCGCCCGGGAGGCCGGCGTGACGGAGGCCTGGCTCGACGCCTGCCGCCGCTCACCGGTTTACAAGATGGTGGTCGACTGGGAGATCGCGCTGCCGCTTCACCCCGAGTTCCGCACACTACCCAGCCTCTTCTACATCCCGCCCGAGAGCCCCGTAGCCAGCGCCGACAGCGCCGAGGGTCCTTACGACATGACCGGCGACGGGGAGCTGTTCCCCGGCCTCGACGAGTTCCGCATCCCCATGGAGTACCTCGCCAGCCTCCTCTCGGCCGGCAACGTGGCCGAGGTGCGCAAGGCGTTGGCGCGGCAACTGGCAGTCCGCCGCTTCCGCCGCTCCGAACGAGTCGAGGGCAGGGTCGACGAGCGCGTCATGGCCGACGTAGGCCTCACCGTGAAGGACGCGCGCCACATGCACCGCCTGCTCTCGTTGGCCCACTACCACGAGCGTTTCGTGGTCCCCACGACCCATACGGAGAAGACCGCCAGCACCCCGTACATCGAGCGCGGCTTCGCCGGCTTCGCCGAGTTCACCGCCGACAAGGGTCCCAAGCGGCGCACCACCTTTCACGGGCCGGACGTGGGGGTCGAACACTGATGCACTCAGGAGCCCTCACCTCAACTGCCGTTCGACTCGAGCAACTGCAGCTGGCCGCGGCCTACTTGCTCATCGCCGAGTTGCTCCTGTACCCGGAGGAGCGCGACGCCGCCACGCTGGAGGACTGCCGGCGAGTGCTCGACGGGGTGCCGGCGGTCACGGAGCCCATCGACGCCTTCCTGGCTTCCCCGCGCGCCGACGACCTCGACGAGTACCTGGCGCTGCTAGAGCTGGCGCCGACTTGCCCGCTTTACTTGGGCGCCTATATGTTCGAGGAGCCGAGCTCCTGCCGCGGCGCCGGGCTCTCAGATCGCAACGCCTACATGCTCGAGCTCAAGGCCATCTACCGCCATTTCGGGCTCGAGCCTGCCGGCAACGAGATGGCAGACTTCCTGCCCCTCGTCGCCGAGTTCCTCGCGCTGGCCCTGGCCCAAGGCGAGTTGGACGGGGTCGGCCTGCGGCGCCGACTCCTCGAACGGCACGTCGCGCCGGCCCTACCCGTGCTGCGCCAGAAGCTCGAGAAGTACGAGTCGCCCTACGCCAGGCTCATCGAGTGCCTGGCCCTGCTCGTCGAGCACGACGCGGCTAGCTGCCCTGGTCCTGCCTGGGAGGCCGAGCCGTCGGCGCTGGAGTTGCCGATGCTGAAACCGTTCGTAGAAGCAGCCGGGAGCGCTGGGGGCACCAGGGGCACGACCGGAGGCGAGGAGGCCCGACCATGAACCTGCTGCTATGGGCCGTGTTCCCCTACGTCTGCATCACGCTCTTCTTCGTGGTGCCGTTCATCCGGCTACGCAAACGGCCCTTCGAGTTCACCACCCGCGCCTCCAGCATGTTCGCGCGCGACCTCCTGGGCGTGGCTTCATTGCTGCTGCACTGGGGCATCGTGCTCCTGCTGGTAGGGCACACGATCGGCATCCTGGGTGGCGTGCTCGGCCTGGGAAGCTGGGTCCTCGCGTTCTTCTGGATCGGCGTCGTCGGTGGCCTGATGGCGCTAAGCGGCTCGATCATCGCGTTGCTGCGCCGACTGGCCGTGCCGGAGGTGCGGGCCCTGAGCCAGCATGACGATTACGGCGTCCACCTGTTCCTCATCGCGATCATGGGCTTGGCGCTCTACCAGTCGCTGGCCCAGTGGATCTGGGGCGCCTCCTTCAACGCCGGGCTCTGGCTCGCCAGCCTTTTCCGCTTCCAGCCGGAGCCCGAGCTGATGGTGGGGGCGCCGCTCTACACCCAGCTCCACGTGTTCCTCGCGTTCGCCCTCCTGGCCTACTTCCCGTTCACCAAGCTCGTTCACGCCTGGACGTTGCCCATCAACTACCTGGTACGCCCTTACCAGTCGATGCGCGGCCTTACACGCAAGTTCCAGCGCCGCTTCGAGCTGATGTTGCGCACCGACACCTCCGTGCTGCTCTACTCGGCCGGCACCATCTTCCTGCTCCTGCTAGGGACCGGGCTGGTGCTGCGCACCCCCACGCTACCGGGCGGAGCCCCGACGGCGCAGGCCACGGCGGCCCTGAACGAGGGCACCCCGGCCGCGGTGGCCGCCCTCGAGGGTTACCCCCTGTATCTCGGCTCCTGCGCCCGTTGTCACGGCACTCATGGTGACGCCAAGGTGTTGAGCCGAAACTCCCACAGCTTCGCCGTGCCGCCTCGCGACCTGACGCAGGGCAAGTTCCGCTTCGTCTCGACCACCAACGGCGTGGCGTCCGACGCCGACCTGCGCCATGTGATCGTCAATGGCCTGCCGGTGTCCGGGATGCCGTCCTTCGGGCACCTCACCGAGGCCCAACTGGACAGCCTGGTAGGGGTCATCGACTACTTCTGGGTGGGCAGGCCGACGGCCGGACCGACGGTGGACATCGGCACCGTTCCACCGCTCGACGCGAGTGAGGCGCGGGCCGGTAGGGAGACGTTCGCGGCCATGTGCAGCGCCTGCCACGGCGCAACGGGACATGGCGACGGTCCCGCGGCAGCGAGTCTGCCGACGCGACCGGCGGATCTGGCGGCGGGCCGGGTGAAGGCCGGAACCTCGCCCACGCAGCTCTACTACCGCATAGCGGCCGGCATCCCGGGCGATCAGGGACAGGAGATGCCCGCGTTCGGAAGCCTCGGCCAGGAGAAGATCTGGTCACTGGTGGCCTACCTCCGAGACGACCTGCTGCCGTGACGGCATCACCCGGCCGCGAGGTGGAGGCTATGCCGCCGGCCGGCGGCGGCAACTAGACGATGGCGCGCCGCACGGCGGCCAGGAGCGGGGCGCGCCACCGAGCTCACGAGGCACTGACGCGACTCGATGCCGCCGTTCGCATCCTCCCGCCGTCCTACTTCGCCATGGTCATGGCCACGGGGGTCATGGCCATCGCGTGCCACGAACTGGGTCTGCCGGGGGCGGCCAGCGTTCTCGGCAACCTGAACGTGCTGGCGTACGCGGCGCTCTGGGGCCTCACCCTGGCGCGCCTTTTCCGCCATCCCGCCAGCTTCCTGGCGGACCTGAGCGATCACGGGACCGGACCCGGGTTCTTCACCATCGTCGCCGCCACCGGTGTGCTCGGCTCTCAGGCCATCGTCATGTGGCAGGCCTGGGCCGCCGCCAAGCTCCTATGGGTCGTGGCCGCGAGCCTGTGGGCGGTTCTGACCTTCAGCATCTTCAGCGCGTTGGTGACCAAGGAGAAGAAGCCGTCACTTGCCGAAGGCATCAACGGCGGCTGGCTGCTGGCGGTGGTGGCGACGCAGGCGGTGGTGGTGCTCAGCATGAGCCTGTTGCCGGTGGTGGAGGCGCAACTGCGCTTGCCGCTGACCTTCATGGCGCTTTCCATGTGGTTGTGGGGAGGCATGCTCTACGTCTGGATGATCTCCCTGATCTTCTACCGCTACACCTTCTTCCCGTTCTCGCCGCGCGACCTGACGCCGCCTTACTGGATAAACATGGGCGCCATGGCCATCTCCGCTCTGGCAGGAGCGTTCATGATCACCAACGGCGAGAACGCGGCGCCGCTGCTGGAGGCGCTGGCGCCGTTCCTGAAGGGCGTGACCGTGCTGTTCTGGGCCACGGGCACGTGGTGGATCCCGATGCTGCTCGTCATGGGGCTGTGGCGGCACCTCGTCAAGGGCTTCCCGCTCCGCTACGACCCGGGCTATTGGGGGGCGGTGTTCCCGTTGGGCATGTACACGCTTTGCACCTTGCGGCTGGCCGACGCCATGCACTTAGGCTTCCTCATGGCGGTCCCGCGGGCGTTCGTTTACGTGGCGCTGGCGGCCTGGTGTGTGACGTTCATCGGCCTGGCGTGGTCGCTGGTCACCGGCGCGGCGGCCGCCCGCGTTCCGGCGCGCTGACGGTCAGGGGCGCGGCCGCAGGCGGATCTGCTCCAGGAGCCGCTTCGTCTCGGCCAGCGGGGGCACTCCCAGCTCGCGCCTGAGCAAGCCCTCGCAGACATGGTACTGCCGCACTGCCTCGTCGCGGCGGCCGACCACCCAGAGGGCCTGCATCAGTTCGCGATGGTTCCGCTCCCGCAATGGATCGACTTCGACGGCGGTGCGGAGGAACCGCACGCTGCGGCCCCATTCGGCCGCAGCGGCCGTGAGAGCCGCCAAACGCTGCAGCAGCTCCAGGCAGGTCTCACGAAGCAGTTCGCGCTCCTGCTGGCACCAGTCGGCGTAAGGTTCGTCGTCCATGTAGTCGCCACGGTACAGCGCGACCGCTGCCTCGAACGCGGCCATGGCCTTGGGCGCGTCTCCTTGCTCGTCAGACTTGAAGCCCAGCTCCGCCAGGGCTCGGAACTCCCACGCGTCGATGCGCGCGGTACCCGAGGGTTCGAAGCGGTACCGGTCGGCGTCCGTGACGATGACAGTCGGCTCGTCCATCCGGGACGGTTCCACCAGGCGCCGCAGCTCGTGCACCAGAACGTAGAGCTGGCTCGTCTTGGTGGCGGGATCGCCGCCAGGCCAGAGCGCCTCGATCAAGGCGTCTTTGGTAACGGGCCGACCGTGATGCGTGAGGAGGACCTTGAGTAGGGTCAGCGCCTTCTTGCGGCCGAAGGCATGCGGGAGTACCGGAGCACCGTCCACCCGAAGCTCGAAAGACCCGAAGCAGCGCATGCTCAGGTGTGGCGCCACCCTGGGTTCGGCACGTGGCGGCTCGCCGGGAGCCACCAGCAGCCACCGGTGGAGTTCGCGCGAGCGCTGCTCCGCGTCGCCCCGGAGCCGCTCCCCGGCCACGAGCCGCGAACCGGAGGACGCCAGGGTCTCGACCATCACGAGGTCGCGACCCGGCGGCTCGTTCCCGCGCTCTCGGCGCCACAGGCTCACCAGGCCGAACACCGCACCGTGGCTGAGCAGCGGCACACAGAGCCGCAGACCGCCCGCGGTGTGCCGACTCCGGCAGGGGGCGGGCCAGGTTTCCGAGCTACCGTAGAGCACTTCGCACCGACCCTGGACGATGGCAGGGCACTCCTCTGGCGCGCAAGGCGGCAGCGTGCGACGCGCTACAGGTCCGGCGCCGACGCTCACCGTCGTCCTCGTGCCGGTCGCTCCGGAGGCAGGCTCCAGCAACCGTGCCTCGCCCGCGTCCGCGCCGCTGGCCAGCATCATCCGCCTGGCCAGGTCTTCCAGGTTCGCTTCCAGACCAGCACCGATGAGGTCTACGTCGAGGGCGGCCGCGGAGGCCCCGGCCAGCGTCGCTTGCACGGCCGTGCCTATCGGGCCGCCGACCAGGATGAGGAAGTCTCGTGCTTGCTCCACCGCGTCGACGGCCGCGTTGCGGAAGGCCAACCCGACTGCGCCAAGCACCTCGCCGTGGTGGTGGAGCGGAGCGCAAACGTATGCCTTGAAGCCCGCGTCCTTCACCTGCTGACGCAAGTAGCGAGGGTCGCCTTGCAAGCGGTCGCTCAGCAGTGGGGCGCCACTGGCCAGTACCAGACCCGGGAACCCCTCGCCGCGGTCGAAGCGAACCAGCTGGCAGAAGGCCCGTCGGAATGGGCCCTTATGACTGGTGAGGACCGCTCCGAGGCCGCCAGGCTCGGACAGGAACAGGTCGGCGACTTCGGCGCCCGTGGTCTCGCGGATGAGCTCGAGCGACCGCTCCAGGCCGGCCTCGAGGCCGTCAACGGACAGGGCCGTCGTGATACTGGCCAGAGCAGCCAACGGGTTCACGGTGCCCGGGGCGGTTGGTGGTCCGGCCGACTGCTGCCCGGCCTCCTCCTGCGTCCGCGTGGCGCCAAGTAGAACCTCTGCGCCGCCGTCCAGGTCGACGATGCGCTGCTCGGCGTCCAGCGTCGGTTTTGCTCGCACCACGTCGTGCCTCCAGCTTCACGCTGCTGGCTCTTCGTGGAGTCCACCTAGGCCGGCACTCCGTGGTCGTATCCGGCGCCGAAGGGCGTCCAGGCCGACCGAGCGAACTCACTTCGTGCGGGAAGGATAGCACGGGGCCGACTTCCGAGCCCGAGCCCGCTGCCAAGTGGGCGCCTGCCGGCAGCTCGTCGGCCGGCAGTATATTGGGGTGGTCCGGCCGGGCAACGCGCAGGAATAGGCCGGGTAGGTTCCGCACGAGACTCAGCCGCTGGTAAGCGTGGAGGCCTGGACCGATGGCGCCCGCCCGAACAGAGCCACTTAGGAACGTAGACCCCGATAGGGCCCTGCAGCTGGTGTTGGCCGCCGCGGCGCCGCTGGGTGCCGTCGAGGTCGAGCTCGCCAGGGCGCTGGGTTCGGTTCTGGACGAGAGCGTCGTGGCCGACCGCGACTATCCGCCGTTCGACCGGGCGATGATGGACGGCTTCGCCGTCCGCGTGGCCGATGCCGGGCGCGAGCTGCCGGTCGCAGGAGAAGTGGCGGCAGGTCACGTCGCGAGCATCGCGCTGCCCCACGACGCGGTCGTGGCGATCATGACAGGAGCCCCGTGCCCAGCGGGAACGGAGGCGGTCGTGCCCGTCGAAGCGGTCGGCGAAGCCCACGGCAAGGTCCGCCTTCCCCAAGGCGTCACGCCCGGCCAGAACGTGGCTCCGAGGGGGTCCGAATGCCGTGCCGGCAGCGAGATCCTGATGCCGGGGCAGGAGGTGCAGCCGCTCCGGTTGGCGTTGTTGGCAAGCGTGGGCCGTAAGGCCGTGCGGGTAAGGCGCCCTCCCAGCATGGCGGTCATCTCGACCGGGGACGAGTTGGTCACTGCGGCAGCAACGCCCGGCGCCGCGCAGATCCGCTCCAGCAACGGCCCGATGCTCGCGGCGATGGCTACGCTATGCGGCGTCAAGGCCGTCACGCAGTTGCACGCCGGCGACGAGCTCGGCGCGTTGCGGGCAGCGCTCGAGGCCGCCTCCGATCACGACATGATCCTGACCATCGGCGGGGTCTCCGCCGGTCGCTACGACCTGGTACCTGAGGCCATCGCCGCGTACGGCGCAACCACCGTCTTCCACCGGGTGCGCCAGAAGCCGGGGCATCCACTGCTGTTCGCGACGAAGGCCTTCGCGAGGCCGCGCTCGAACCCGCGGGCCCGCCAACTGATCTTCGGCCTGCCAGGCAACCCACTGTCGGCCCACCTCGGCTTTCACCGCTACGTTCGCCCCGCGATCCGCGTGAGCATGGGCCTCGACCCCGAACCGCCGACCTCGGCGGGAGTGCTGACCGAACCGATCACCGTGAGCGGCACCCGTAGCACGTTCAGGCTCTGCCGGATTCAGGGGAGCGAAACCGGCTGGCAGGTTACGCCGGCGGCCGAGCGTGGCTCGGCCGACGTCTTCGCGGCGGCGTCCGCCGACGCCCTGGTGCGCCTCGAACCGGCACCGGACCCTTACCCTCCCGGTTCCGAGGTGCGGTTCGAGTGGTTGGGGCACCCGCGCGCCGCACCCCAGCCCGTTCGCGGGTCCGAGGCTGCAGCTGGACCCGGCGCGGGCGGGCTCCTCCTCCCGATAGCGGCACGGCGCAGCTTGCGCGCGTTCGACTCTCGGCCGGTCCCGTACACACTGCTTGCCCGCGCCCTGGAGGCGGCGCGCTGGGCGCCTTCGGCGGGCAACTCACAACCGTGGCGCTTCGTGTTGGCGCACCGCGGCGGGCCGGCGTTCGCGCGCTTGACCGACACCCTGCGGCCGAACAACGCCTGGGCTCGACAGGCGCCTCACCTCCTCCTGCTGGCGGCGAAGGAACTGCTCGAGCACCCCGAGAAGCCCCCGAGGCCAAACCACTTGACGCTGCTCGAGGTGGGCCTGGCGCTAGAGAACCTCCTGATCCAGGCGACCGCGGACGGGCTGCTAGCGCACCCGTTCGACGGCTTCGACGCCGAGGCGGCCGGCGACGCCGTCGGTGTGCCTGCCGGGTACCGGGTGGCGGTGCTGGTGGCCATCGGCAGGCCGGGCGATCCGGCCGCCCTCGATGACAGGACGCGGGAGAAGGACGCGCGCCCCCGGCAGCGCCTGCCGCAGTCGGAGTTCGTGTTCGAGGAGAGCTGGGGCCGAGCGGCGCAGCTAGAGGATTAGAGGCCGTTGACGCGGCCAGGTGGGGTAGGCCAGGCGGGTCCGTCCAAGTAACTTGGCGCTGACTTGCTCCACGGCTTCCTGACCCCCCTAGGCTCCGAAGTACGCGCACGCAACAACCCTGCGAATTCGACACCCGAGCAGACCAAGGTGCGCCGACGCCCGTCAGCCTGCTCGCGGACGGTTAGGGGGGCTCGACTGCCATGCTTCGTCACTACCCCCAGCACCGGCCCCTTCACCTATCCTGGTAGCAGACTCACAGAAGGGACCCCCACCATGTCCAACCACACCGTCCACATCCAGTACTGCGTTCCCTGCGGCCACCTTCCTCGGGCGCTCGACGTTCAGAAGTCGATCCTAGAACGCTTCGGCCAGAAGCTTGGCGGCGTCACTCTCAAGCCCGGCGACCACGGCATCTTCACGATCGACGTCAACGGCGAGCGCGTCTACACCAAGCCCGAGGAGTTCGAGCTCGACGCGCTGCTCGAGGCGATCGACCAGCGCGTGACCGGCGCAACTGCGCAGTAGGGCGGCGAGCGCCACGAAGGTACTGTTCCCCACCAACGCCGCCTTCGACTTCGCGCGGCAACAGGAGGGCGTGGACTACGTCGGCTACGACCCGCTACTGCCGGTTCCCGAGGAGCACTTCGACGCGGAGGTGCTGGTGGCGTGGCTCAACCCGCCGGATGAGTTGCGGCACGCCGCTCGGTCGCTCGAGCGGTTGAGGCTGGTCCAGGGCCTCATGGCCGGGTCGAACACGCTGATAGCCGCCGGCTTCGGCCAGGGGGTGCCCATCAGCAACGGCCGCGGGCTGCACGATTGGCCCGTGGCCGAGCACACGGTCGCCTTGCTGTTGGCCGCCGCGCGGCGGCTGCACATCATGCGCGACGCCCAACACGAGCACCGTTGGCCCGGCGAGCTGGGAGGCGCGCAGCCCGACAGGAACCCGGACGTGTTCACGACCCTGAAAGACTCGCACGTGACGATCTGGGGGTTCGGGAGCATCGCGGCCACGCTGGCGCCGATGCTTAAGGTGCACGGCGCACGTGTGACGGGCGTGGCCACCCGGGCGGGCACGAGGGCCGGATACCCGGTCGTCACCGACGCCGAGCTGGACGAGCTGCTGCCCAAGACCGACGCCCTCGTCATGATCCTGCCGGCGTCGCCCGCCACCGCCGGTGTGCTTGACGCACGGCGGCTGGCGCAGCTACCGCATTACGCCTGGGTAGTGAACGTGGGCCGGGGCGACTGCCTCAACGAGGCGGACCTGGTGCGCGCACTCGAGCGCCAGGAGATCGGTGGCGCGGCGCTGGACGTCTTCGCCGAGGAGCCGCTGCCCGCCGACTCGCCGCTCTGGGGGTTCAAGAACGTCATCATCTCGCCCCACGCGGCGGGTGGCCGGCCCATCGGGGGAGAGGGCCTCGTGCGCGAGAACGTGCGGCGGCTGTTGGCCGGCGAGCCGCTGCTCAACGTCATCGATCGCGCTAAGGGGTACTGAGGCTCAACTACCGTCCGCGACAACGGGTACCGAGGCTCACTTCTCGACCGGCAACCCCGCGTCTTCCCACAGAAGCATCCCGCCGACCAAGTTGGCCACCTCGCCGAAGCCGTGGCGGTCGAGGTAGTCGGCTGCAGCGCCGGAGCGCACCCCGCTGGCGCACGCCAGCACGAGCGGCGACGTCAGCTCGCCCAGGCGCGCGATGAACTCGCCGAGCGGCACGTTGACAGATCCGGGCACGCGGCCGCCGGCGAACTCCCACGGCTCCCGCACGTCGACCACCTTGGCGCGGCGCTCGAGCCACGCGGCTACGTCTTGAGGCAAGATCTCGAGGAACATCCGAGCAGTCTATGTTCGAGGTCGCGCGCCGGGCGTGGGCGGCGACACACCCGGAGTAACGGTTTGCCTTCAAGCGCCATGGTGGTTTGATCAGCCGATACTCCGCGCGAGGGAGTAAGCCGGTCACGGTCGCGAGCGACCGGTTCTCGGTGAGGCCGATGCCTCGCGCAAGGTGGTAAGCCGACGACCGCCCACTCCCCACGGGGGTAAAGTTCTCTAGAGTGAACGAGACCAGCACGCTCGAAACCCTTCCCTTAGGTGCCCACCTGAACTCCGCTCGGCGACGCCACGTGGTCGTGTGGCTCTGGCTGGGCGCGGCGCTCACGTTCTCCATGTTGGTGGTCGGGGGCGTTACCCGGTTAACGCAGTCGGGCCTCTCGATAGTGGAGTGGGAGCCGCTCGTCGGCGTGGTGCCGCCGCTCAACGAGGCGCAGTGGCAGGACGCTTTCGCGCAGTACCAGCGTTTCCCTGAATACCGGCAGCTGCGGCCCGACATGACGCTGGCGGAGTACAAGACCATCTTCTACTGGGAGTACGCCCACCGGCTCCTGGCCCGCTTCATCGGCGTGGTCTTCCTCGTGCCGTTCCTGTTCTTCTGGGCGCGGGGCTACCTGAAGGGGCCGCTGGCGCGGCGGTTGCTGCTTCTGTTCGGTCTCGGTGCGCTGCAGGGCCTCATGGGCTGGTTCATGGTGGCGAGCGGCCTCGTCGACAGGCCGTCTGTGGCGCACGAGCGCCTGGCGGCGCACCTACTGCTGGCGTTCACCATCTTCGCGTTCTGCCTCTGGACGGCCGCGGACTTGCTGCCGAAGCGGCGCGAGGCGTCGCGAAGCAGGCTGTACGGCTGGCTGGTGGCCTTCGGCGTCATCCTCGTGCTGCAGGTGACCTACGGCGCGTTCGTCGCCGGACTCGACGCCGGCCTGGCCTTCAACACCTACCCGCTGATGGCGGGAGGCTGGTGGCCGCCGGCCGCCTGGCGCCTGGATCCGCCCTTGCGCAACCTGCTCGACAACATCGCCACGGTGCAGTGGATCCACCGCACGCTGCCGCTGTTGCTGTTGGCCATGGCCTTGGGGCTAGTGGTGGCTACTTTGCGCGGCCGGCGCGCGCCTGGCGGCCGGTTGGAGCTGGGTTGGGCCGCGGTGCTCGCGACCCTGGTGTTGGTTCAGGGGACGCTGGGGGTGGCCACGCTGTTGTCGTTCGTACCCATCGATCTGGCGGCCACGCATCAGGCCACCGCCCTCGTGCTCTTCGGAACCTGGCTGCTGTGGCTGCACCGCGCCACGCGTCTGCGCCTGGCGGCGCGCGCCCCGGCGGTGAGTGAGGCCCCTGAGCGGCTTCGGGCTTCCGCCGCGGCCCCCTCGAGTCGCTGAACCCGGCGCAAGGCGGCGCGGCGATCTCTCAGCCCGCTTCCGACACTTCCTTCTCGAAGACCAACTCGAACTTCCCGCCCGTCATGAAGTCAGGTGGCAGTACCGAGGTGACGAAGCGCCAACCGTCGGCGGCGCGACGCTCGACCTCTTCCCTGTAGGGGGCCATCCGGTTCTTTGCCAGAAAGGTGTAATCGACTCGTACGAACTCGTACTTGTACTTTTGCACGGTCCTACCTCCTTCAGTACGGGGCCCCGCACTAGGGGCAGTATTCCCCAGGAGCGGCGAAGCCGCCGTCTCCGCGCCGGCACTCGTACGCCCGCGCCGCGTAGAACTGGGGCGCCTCACCCATCCCCGGCAGTGCCACCAGCCGCTGCCACTCGGCGGCCAACGAGTCGTCGAGCAGGTGGCCCTGCCGTAGCGCCAGCTCGATGACCTGGTCCTGGGCCAGACCCGCCTCGAGCACGAACTCCGCGACTAGCAGGTGGCTACCCGTGACCTCGGACTCGTACGGGTCGAAGTGCGCCCGAGCGGCGACCAGGTCGAGCATCGCCGCAGGGCGGGCCAGGCCGTCCACCGTTCCCGGATAAGCCAGGCCGTCCAGTTCGGCTCCCAGGTGTACCTCTTCCACCTCGTGCCAAACGGCGATCTCTTCGGTGCCGCCATAAGGGAGCAGGCACGCCATGCCGAGACAGTCGGCCGCACCTGCCTGCTCCTCGCTGAGTTCTGCCCGGACGGCCGTGAACAGGGCGGCCTCTTGCCCCATCACTCGGCGCATGACGAAGCGCCACGACACGTGCGGCCCCTCGCCGAACTCGGCCGCCGGCGCAACGCGGTCCTCGCCCAGTTCGGCCACCAGCTCGTCGCGGATGGCGGGGCCGAGGTTGTAGCGATCGACCTGCAGGAACACGAACGGCACCGGGTAAGCCGCCGGAGGCTGCTCGGCAAGCAGCACACGTACGCTCACGTGGTGGCGGGTGTGCTCCAAGGTGCCGTCGACGGCCTGAAGCGCCAGCAGCGCCTTGGCGAACGGGCTCAGGCTTCCGGAGGCCAGGAACACCGAGTCGGTGGCGGGCAGGTGGGCCTCGATGGCCGTTTCGAGCTCGTCGACGTTTACGGCCAGGTAACTGCTCCCTGTGAACGCCCGGGCCTCGGCTTCGAACGAGGCCGGGTCGTACACGTGGCCGACTTCTTGTGCCGTGGCCGAGCCGGCGAGTACAGCGGCCACCACGAGGGTGGTCAGCGCTACGCGAGCGCGCGCGGTCGCGAAAGAACGACGGTGGTTGATCATGCCAGCGAGGATACCCGCGGTGCGTCAATCGGCCGTCATCGGCCTCAACTGCCGGCGCCGCGCTGCCTGACGATCACGTCGACCATGATCGATGCCAGCAGCACGATGGCCGTGGCTATCAACTGGATGGCCGCGCTGAGGCCCAGCAGGGCCATGCCGTTGACGATGGCGGCTATGACCACGCCGCCGAGCACGGCGTGCAGCGGGTGCCCGCGGCCGCCGAAGAGGCTCGTGCCGCCGATGACGGCGGTGGCCACGACGTACAAGACTATGGTGCCGCCGTCGAAACTCGTCGACATGGAGCGCAGCCTCGAGGCGTAGACGATGCCGCCCACGCCCGCCGTAACTGCTGCGAAGGTGAAGGCGAGCGTCCTCACCCACGAAAGCGAGATGCCCGCACGGCGGGCGGCCTCGGCGTTGCCGCCGATGGCGTAAACGTAGCGCCCGAAGCGCGTGCGAGTGAGTACCAGCGACCAGAGGGCCAGCACGGCGAAAACGAGGGGGATCACGTAGGGCATGCCCCTGAGCACGTAGGTGCCGACGCCGCGGTTGGCGTTGGTGAGTAGCAGCAGGGCCACTGCCGCGGCGGCGGCAAGCGCCACCTTCAAGATGGTGCGAGAGACGCTTGGCGCCGCCAGCCCGCTGGCGCGGCGCCTGCCGTCGGAGCTGATGGTGATGTAAGCGAAGAAGACCACCACAACCGCGGCGAGTGCCCAGCCGAAGGCGGGCGACATGGTGCCGTTGGCGATGGCGTTGATGGTGTCGTCGGGGATGGGGATGGTGCCGCCGGTGCCGAGCATGATGATCATCACGCCCTGCCAGCCGAGCAGGCCCGCGAGCGTCACCACGAACGACGGCAGCCGCAACCGCGTGACCAGGCTGCCCTGGAAGAGCCCGATGGCGGCGGTGACGGCCAGCGCGGCGAGGATGGCGGCCCACCAGGGCCAACCCGTGCGCACTTGCACGAGCTCGGTGACGACCACGCCCCCGATCCCGGCCACGTAGCCGAGGGAAAGGTCGATCTCGCCCAAGAGGAGCACGAACACCTCGCCCATGCCGATGAGCATGAACACCGAGGCCTGCACCAGCAGGTTGACGAGGTTACCGGTAGATAAGAAGTGATCGTTGAACGACTGGAAGATAATGGCGATCACGACCACGCCGATGAGGACGGGCACGACGTTCGTGCCGCCGCCACGGGCGAGGCGCTTGACGACCTTGTCGGGGACCGCGTCGGCCAGGGCCGGTGTGTCGACGTCGGTCACGCCGCGCCCGCCTTACCGGTGGTCATGAGCTCCACCACGGTCTGCACGTCGGTGTCGGCGGTCGGCCCCTCGCTCACGACCTGGCCCAGGCGCATGACGGCTATGCGGTCGGCGACAGCGAAAACGTCGTTGAGGTTGTGAGAGATGATCATGACCCCCAGCCCGCGCTCGGCCAAGCGCGTCACGAGTTCGAGGACCTGCCTGGTCTGGGCCACGCCCAGGGCGGCCGTGGGCTCGTCGAGGATCACGAGCTTGGAGTTCCACATCACTGCCTTGGCCACGGCCACCGACTGGCGTTGACCACCCGAGAGGGCGGCAACTGGCAGCCGCACCGACTGCACGGTGGTTACCCGGAGCTCCGAAAGGGTCTGCATGGCGTTGCGCTCCATGTCGTCCTCGGCGAGGAGCCGGTTGCGAAGGAGCTCGCGCCCCAAGTACATGTTCTGCACCACGTCGAGGTTGTCGCACAGCGCGAGGTCCTGGTAGACGACCTCTATCCCGAGCGTGGCGGCCTCGCGAGGGCTGCGCGGCCTTACGGGTCTGCCCTCCCAGTACATGTGTCCCTCGTCGGGCAGGTAAGTACCCGCGACGACCTTCACCGTCACCGACTTGCCGGCGCCGTTGTCGCCGACCAGCGCAGTGACCTGCCCCGCGGGCACCGTGAGGTTCACGCCTTTGAGGGCGTGCACCGCGCCGAAGCTCTTGCGCACGCCCTCGAGGCGTAAGAGCGGCTCGGCAGCCGCTTTCACCGGTTGCCGAGCCTGCTCGTCAGTCACGCTAGAACCCTACTGCCCTATCCCGGCGGCCTTGCACTGATCGGCGAAGCCCGCGCAGAGGTCGGAGGCCTTGGTGAAGCCGTCCTTCACGACCGTGTCGGCCATGTTCTTGGGCGTCACCCAGATGGGGGTGAGGAGCACGGACGGCACGTCCATGTTGGCCTGGCTGTCGTTGGTCGTGCCGTTCACCAGCGCGGCGGGCGGGGTCTGGCCGGCGCGCACGAAGATGGCGAGGGCGGCGGCCGCCTGGGCCTCGAGGTTGATGGCCTTGTAGACGGTGCCGCACTGGTAGCCCGCCAGAACGTTCTGCAGGCCCTGAAGCGTAGCGTCCTGACCGGTGGTCGGGAAGGTGTTGGCGGGCACGCCGAGCGTCTTGAGGTAAGCGATGACGGCGTTGGCGTTGTCGTCGTTAGGGGTGACCACGGCGTTGATTTCCTTGTGCGCCGTGTACTGGCCCTCGAACGTGGTCCTGGCCTGGGCCGGGTCCCACGTGCCGGCGGGTTCGGCGACCTTGGTGTAGGTGCCGTTCGCGAACAGCGGGTCGAGCACCGAGTGGTAGCCCTGCGAGAAGAGCGTGGCGTTGTTGTCGGTCGGCGCGCCGTTCATGATGAGAACGTGCGGGTCGGTGACGTTCCAGGCCTTCACGCAGTCGACGAAGCCGTCGCCGATGAGCTTGCCCACCTGGACGTTGTCGAAGCTCACGTAGTAGGCGCGCGAGCCGCCCAGCGTGAGGCGGTCGTAGTCGATGACCGTCACGCCGCTATCCTTGGCGGCCTTCTCGATGGAGGCACCGACGCCCGACGAGATGGGGTCGACCACGAGTACCGTGGCGCCCTGCGTGATGGCGGCCTGGGCCTGCGTCAGCTGAGTAGACTCACTGCCCTGGGCGTTCGTGATGATGACGTCGGAGTCGGGTACGCCCGCTTCCTTGAAGGCCCGCTTGAGGAACGGCTCATCGAACGCCGTGTAGCGTGCCGAGGTCGTGGTCTCGGGTAGCAGCACGCCTATCTTGCCTTTGCCTTGTTGGGCGAGGTCCTTCAGCAGGCTCATCGTCGAGAAGTCCGCGGTGAAGGAGTTGGCGGTGATGGAGGACGCGTCTTGCGCCCAGGCGGCGCCGCTGACCAAGATGATCAACAGTGCAAGGCGGAGTACCCGCCACATGGACCGGATTCCGATTCGCATGTTCGCCGGCTTTCTCCCCGATGAGCATTGACTTCGGGCGGTGGGAAGACGTCGGGTCGCGGCCGCTGGTGTCGCGCCGGCTCTTGGGGGCCTTGGCTGACTGCGGCTCGCTACCGAGGGCGGGCGTGCCGGTCATCGGGGTGACCCGGCCGTGCCTCCCGAAGCACGAACAGGCTAGCGCCGGGTTTCGTTGGACTGTGGTCAGCGGTCACGGAGGTGCCGGCGATGTGAACCGGCGGCCGGCTAACGCGTCTTGCCGCGGGCCGCGACCGGGAGCACCGCCTCGAGCACGCCGCGCCGGTGCGTGTACACCTCGTCGTGCAGGTTCGAGACTGGGCACACGTGGTTCGGGATCACGCGCAGGCGCTCGCCTATCGCCGGGGTGCGCGAGCAGGCCGAGAAGTCGACGGCCCCGTGCTCCTCGGACAGCACGGTGACGATGGCCTCGGGGTACTCGAGGATCAAGCCGTAGCCGCCCCCGCGGTCCTGCGGGAAAGGGTCGGCCGCGAGGGTCTTCGAGCCGGCGTCTATCACGCCGCGGTTGGGGGTGGGTTTGCTGACGAGCGTGACGTGCACGTGCAGGGCGCAGTCCTCAAGCGAGGCGCTGCCCGCGGCCATGCTGTTGCGGTCGTTGTAGATGTAAGTGCCCGCGCGGTGCTCGGTCACGAGTCCCGTGAGGTGCGTACGCCACATTCCCGGTGTGCCGCCGACGGACACGACCTTCACGTCGATCCCCACCTCGGCCAGCAGCTCGCGCGTGCGGGTCACGAAGCCGGGCACGCGCTCGGAGCTCGGGTAGGTGAGCAGGCCGAGGAACTCGACGTAGGGCCGGCCCGCCGCGACTTGCGCGAGCTCGGCCGCCTCCTCGGGCGTGACTACGCCTTGCCGCAGCTTTCCGGACTCGAACTCGACGAGCACGCCGATGGGTCTCTCGGCGAGCAGCGCCGCGGCGGCAACGGCCTCGAGCGCCACCTCGTTGTCTACGGCTACCCGCACGCGCGCCATGCGCGCCACCTGCGCCAGGCGCCGGACCTTCTCCTCACCCATGACGTTGTAAGTGATCAGGATGTCGGTGAGACCGGCGCCCGCCATGACCTCGGCTTCGCCGATGCTCTGCACCGTTATGCCGCAGGCTCCAGCCGCCACCTGCCAGTGCGCCAGCAGGGGGAGCTTGTGCGTCTTGATGTGGGGGCGGTTCTGTATGCCGTGCTCGTCCAGGTAGTCCTGGAGGCGGCGGATGTTGCGCTCCGCCACGTCGAGATCGACGACCACGCAGGGCGTGTCGATGCTAGTGATGGACGTGGCGACAGCGGGCGCGCTCATGGCGCTAGCTCAGGAGCCGACGGACTTCAGGGCCCAGGACCCGCCTGGACCGCAGGCCGTGGTCCGTGACGAGAAGGTCCCGAGGAGTTCCTCGGCGTCCACCGATCCCTTGAAGTCGTAGACGCAGTCACCCGAGATGAGCGTCATCTCGAGCTTCGTGCCGGAGAGAGTCCCCTCGGTCCGGCCGGTCGGCTCCTCCGAGTCGGCGAGGAAGTACGTGCCGCGAACCAGTTCTCCGTAGGTGGTGAAACGGAACAGCAGCGGGGCCGAGACCGCGTTCACCGTCGCCGTGCCCTTGAACTCGTGGACGGGCATGAACGATCCGCAAGCGGCCAGAAGGAGGGCGCTGAGCACCAGCGGCAGAAAGATGCGCTTTCTCATGGGCAAAGCGTACACCACTACCGGTGGTCGGCCAACGGCGTTACCCTGTGCGTCACCCGGAACGGCCAGCCATCGGCGGTCGCCGCCGGGCCTCTCACGGATAAGGACACGCCGCTGCCCGCTGCCCGCTCTTTCCTCTACCAGTGCCTTGGCTCCGGCCTCATGGCGATGGCCTCCAGCATGATGGCGGTGATGGCGCCGCTCTACGCCGTCGACCTGGGCCTGGGCGCTCAGTGGTTGGGCGTGCTGATGGCGCTGCCGGGCATCTTCCCGGTCGTGCTGGCGCTTCCCGCCGGGCGCTGGATGGACGCCTTGGGCGCGCCGCGCTGGTACTTCCTGGGGCTGGCGGGCCTCACCCTGGCGCCGCTCGGCGTCGTGGCGTTCCCCGGCGTGCCGGCCCTGGCGGCGTCGCGCCTCCTTCTCGGCTTCTTCTACATCTTCTTCACGTTGGCCTCGCAGTCGCTGGTGGCGTCGCTCGGCAACGGACGCACGCACGAACGCAACTTCGCCGCCTACTCCACCTGGATGGCCGGCGGCCGCATGGTGGGGCCCATCCTCGTGGGCATCGCCATCGATCACGCCGGTTACCGCACGAGCTTCCTGGTCGTGTTCGTGGTGCTGCTGGTGGCCTCGGCCATCGGCCTGTTGGTGGCACGCTCCGCACCGGAGGACCGGGACCGCCGGGTGCGGGCCAACCCGCGCCGCAAGGGCGTGGTGTTGGACACACTGCGCAACGTCGGCCTGCAGATGGCCGTCCTCACGAGCGCCGGCGTGTTCCTCGCGATCACCATGCGCGAGACGTTCCTCCCCGTGATGCTCGAGCAGATGGGCATGTCGGCAACGCTCATCGGCTCGCTCGTGAGCCTGGGCTCGCTCACGTCCGTGCTGATCCGGCCGATCATGCCGCTTGTGACGCGCTTGCTGGGCGGCACCGGGAACACCCTGGTGGTTTCGATGGTGGCCGTCGCCTCGGGCGTCGGCCTGCTGTCTCTGGCTAACAGCGTGACCACGTTCGCCGCGCTTGCCGTGGTGGTGGGCTTCGGCACTGGCATAGCCTTCCCGCTCAGCATCGTTGCGGTGGCCTCACACGTCCCGGTTCGCGACCGCGGCGTAGCCCTGAGCCTGAGGCTTTCCATCAACCACACGGTCGAGGTCTTCGCCCCGACGCTCAGTGGGCTGGTGGTGGCTGCCACCTCGTTTCGCTTCGGGTTCGCTTCCGTGGGCGCGGCGCTCGGGGTGCTGGCGCTGCTGGCGCTCACCGTTCTGCGGCGGTTCAACGCCGGTGCGCTGGTCGGGAACGAGTCGGCCCTGGTGGAGGCCACCTTGTCCGCCGCCTCAACCTCCAGCGAAGCTCAGGTCCTCCACGCAGAGGCTGGGGGCCTGGATGGGGCTTCCGAAGCCGTATGACCACGTGAGGTCGGTGCCTACGGCGCTCACGCGTTGCAGGAGTTCGAAGAGGTTGAAGGAGATGGCGAAGTCGTCTACAGGGAACGTTTCACCGCCCACGCTCTCGAGGCCCATTGCCTGGACGCTCACGTCGCCGCTGATGGGGTTGGCGCCCGCGTGCACCCCCATGAGGTCGGTAATCAGCACGCCGTCGGCACCGTCGATGCCCTGGCCCGGGAGGAGCAGAAGGTTGCTGGGCTTCACGCCGAGCGTGCTCGCGTAGGTGCGTGACGCGTGCCCCGTGTTCGGTTGACCCGTGCGCCTGGCGGTCTCCGAGTTGTGCATGAACGACCGCAGGACGCCCTCCTCGACGAGCGTGAGGCGCCTGGACGCCGTGCCCTCCGAGTCGAACGGGCGGCTGCCGAGGGCGCCCGGGAGTGTGGGGTCGTCCACGATGGTGATCAGGGGAGAGGCAACCCGCTGCCCCAGCTTGCCCTCCAGCTTGCTCTTGCCCTCGGCCAGCGCCTTTCCCGACAGCGAGAAGGCGAGTAGCTGGAGCAGGACGCCTACGACCTCGGGTTCGAACACCGCGCGGCGGCGGCCTGACTCGAGCGGCCTGGCGCCTAGGTGCCGCCCGACCTTGTCCAGGGTCTCGAGGGCGGTGCGGCCCGGTTCCAACTGGTGGTAGTCGCCCTCGGCGTGGAGGTTGTAACCCTGCTTCACGCTCTCACCCTCGCGCATGACGATGCCCGCCATCAGCACGGCGACACCGGCGCGGTAGCCGCCGTCGACGCCCTTGCTCGAGCCGATCTCGAGGCGTTGCTCGGTCTCCATGTAGCGGCCGAACTGCATGGCCTGCAGGCGCGGGTCGGCCGTGAGGGTCTCCTCGAGTTCGGCGGCGCTTCCCAGCTTGTCCTCCATGGTCGCCGACAGGCCCTCGCCCAGGAGGTCCACGCGGCCCAGCGGCCCGCCCGCCGGGAGGGCGGCACCGTTGGCGGGGGTGAGGGAGGCGTTCTCGATGGCCTCGTCGAGGGCCCAGGCCAGGGCGTCCTCGCTCAGCTCCTCCGTGGAGGCGTAGCCGGTGCGGCCGCCGTCCACTACGCGCAGGCCGATGCCGCTCCTGGTGGAGGAGTGCACGTCCGACGCCTCGCCGCCGCGCGTTTCCAGCCGGAGGTTCCGGTCGCTGGTGGAGAGGACCTCCAGGTCCACTCCGCGCTTGGCGGCCTCGGCGAGCAACCACTCTTTGGCTTCGGTTACCTTCATCGTCACGCCTCCCCGCCCACGATGATCTCGCTCACCAGCAGGTGCGGTTGCCCTACCTCCACTGGCACCGAGCCCGACAGCGAACCGCACATGCCGGGCGCCGTGGAGACGTCGTCGGAGACGGCCGCGATGCGCTTGATCGACTCGGGCCCCCTGCCCACGAGCATGGCGCCGCGAACGGGCTCGGCCAGTTCCCCGTTGCGGATCAGGTAGCCCTCGTTGACGGCGAAGTTGTACTCACCCGAGCCGGGTTTCACCTGGCCACCACCCATGGTCTTGGCATAAAGGCCGAGCTCGATGCCCTCGAAGAGGGCCTCCTTGGGTGTGCTGCCTGGTATGACGAAGGTGTTGCGCATCCGTGAGGTGGGCGCGAAGGTGTAGTCCTGGCGCCGCCCGGAGCCCGTGGCGCGGTAGCCCGTCATGAGCGAGCCCCAGCGGTCCACCATGTAGCTCTCGAGCCGGCCGGCGTTTATCAGCACCGTGCGTTCCGTGGCCGCGCCCTCGTCGTCGAAGCGCGAGGAACCCCAGCCGTGCGGCGTGGTGCCGTCGTCCACGTAGGTCACCACGTCGGACGCTACCGCTTCGCCCAGTTTCCCGGCGAGGGCCGAGGCGTTGCGGGCCACGCTCGTGGTCTCGAGCAAGTGCCCGAGCGCCTCATGGAAGATGACGCCCCCGAAGGCGTTGCCTATTACCACGGGCATGCTGCCGGCGGGCGCCTTGCGGGCGTGCAGGTTGAGGAGTGCCACCTCGGCGGCGCGCCGGCCCACCGACGCCGGCGGGTGGACGTCGAGCAGCTCGAGGCCCATGGAGAGGCCCGGCCCGTCGTGCGCCGCCTGAGTGTCGATGCCGTCGGTGGCGATCACCTGGGCGATGAGCCGGGTGCGCACGCGCCTGTCGTCGGCTATCACCCCGTCGGAGTTGGCCACCGAAACGTCCTGTTCCCACTCGATCAGCCGGCCCTCGACCTGCTTCACCTCGGGCGAGATGCGCGCGCCCGACTCGAGCTCGCGCATGCGCTCGAGCCGCCATGCCTTGTCCCTGGCTTCGAAAGCCACCTGCGGCGCGTGGATGTCGGTTCCGGCACGCTTGGTGCGAAGGTCGAGGCCGCCGCGACCGGTGGCGTCGGGCACGCCGGCGCCCTCCACGGCGCGCACCGCCACGAGGCTGCTCAGCAACTCGCCCAGGGCCGCGTCGGACAAGTCGTTCGTGTAGCCGTAGACGACGTTGGTGCCGAAGAACAGGCGAATGCCCGCGCCGAATTGCAGGCTGCTGCCGGCCTCCTCGACGTGATCGTCGATGGTGCGCAGCAGCCGGGTGCGCCAGCGCTCGGCGTAGACCTCCACGAAGTCCGCGCCGGCGGAGCGGCCCTTCTCGATCAGGGTGGCGTAACTAGCGTGGTTGAGCATGGTCGATGGTACCGCCTGAGGCGCCTATGTGGGACCCAAGTAGCGCTGAGGCAGCGTCGAGCGGAATGACAGCTAAGCGTCCATCGTGGGGCTAACTAAGCGGTATCAGGCGTGCCGGCGGCGTAGCGGCTGGGGCAGGCCAGTGGCCCCCGGACCTGTAGCATCGGGCATGTTCCATGTGCCGACTGGAGTGGGTGCGCTGATGGAGTTCCTGGAGGGGCGCCGCAGCATGGTGTTGACGGGCGCCGGGATCTCCACCGACTCCGGCATCCCCGACTACCGCGGCGTCCACCGCCGTCGGCCGGCGCCCAAGCCGATGACGTTCCAGGAGTTCACGGGCGCCGCTGCAGCCAGGCAGCGTTACTGGGCGCGCAGCGCCGTGGGCTGGGGAGCCATGGCCGATCGCCTGCCGAACCCCAGCCACTTCGCCGTAACCGAGCTGGAGCGACTTGGCCTCACGACCGGCACCGTCACCCAGAACGTCGACGGCTTGCACCGCAAGGCCGGCAGCCGCGCGCTCATCGAGCTGCACGGCGATCTCGCGCAGGTGACCTGCCTCGCGTGCGGCACCAGGGAGCGGCGCGACGCGTTCCAGGCGCGCATTCTCGAGCTCAACCCGGGCTTCGCGAGCCTCGACGCCGACATTCTGCCCGACGGTGACGCGGCGCTCGACCCGGCGCTAACGAGTTCCTTCCGCGTGCCCATGTGTACCGTCTGCGGCGGCGTGATGAAGCCCGACGTGATCTTCTTCGGCGAGAACGTCCCCCGGGCGCGTGTGGAGCAGGCAGGCCGTTGGCTCGAGGCCGCGGAGGCGCTCCTGGTGCTCGGGTCGTCGCTGGAGGTCTTCTCCGGTTACCGCTTCGTGAAAGCCGCCCTGGTGCAGGGCAAGCCGGTGGCCGTGGTCAATCAGGGCCCCACGCGCGCAGACGGCGAGGCCACGCTGCGCGTCGAGGCGCCGTTGGCCGAGGTGCTGCCACAGGCGGCCGAGTTGCTGGCCGGCGCCTCGGAAGAGCCGGCACCTGGAACTCTCAGGAGCTGATTAACGCGCGATGTGCGTGGCAGCCACCGAATCACATCCAGGGGCTCCAAGATGGAAACGATGAAGCGGCGTTATGCCAACCTGTTCTGGATAGTGATCGTGCTTGCGGTGGTGGCCGTGCTCGTCACCCGCCTGCTCGGTCCGCCGGAAGGGACCGTCGGCAACGAGGCGGGGGCCACGGTCCGCGAAACTGAGGCCAGTGCCGGCGAAGTCCGGCCCGGCGCCGCAGGATCCAGTGCGGGAGGGTCCGGGGCGAGTGGGGCCGAGGTAGAGCGGCCCGCCAACGGTTCAGCTGCTAGTGAGTCCGAGCTCGAGCGGACCGCCGACGGATCAGCCTCCCAGAGCCCGGCGCCGAGCGGTACTTCTGCCCCCATGCTCACCCTGAGCCTGTCGGGTGGGGCCGTCACCCTGCACTACCCCGCCAGCATGTCCCTGGCCACGGCCGAGGACGAGGTCCGCGCCTCCTCGACGATCCCGCCTTGCGACGACGGTTTCGAGTACTGCCTCTACGTGCCCCAGACCTCTTACGAGAACACCAACTTCAGGGTCGCCGGCATGGCGATCCGGCCGCGGCCAGAGTTGGGCGCGCCCATCTCGTGCCTGTTGACCCAGCCCCCCGGTTACGTCGGCCTACAACCCGGGCTGGCGGTCGACCAGGACGGCTCCGGCAGCTTGTCTACCGCCCGCTTCGGCAACCTCACGGACGGCGCCGCCGGCACCTACGCAACGGGCGAGGCGCGGCGCCTGTGGGCGGGAGGGGCGTGTTACGACTTCACCGTGCGCGTCGTCGAGTCGCAGTTCGGCAACTACCCCGCGGGGAGCATCGAGGAGTTCACGGACGCAGATCGGCGGGCCGTGCTCGGCGAGTTCTTCGACGTGCTGGACGGCTTGAGCGTTCGTCTCGAGGGTGACGCTCGCTTCGTTACGTGGCCCGCCGCAGGCAAGTCGAACCTGGCGCCCTTCATCACCCTCGGCACGCCCACTCCCGGCGCCACCGTGAGCAGCCCGCTGCGCTTCGAGGGCGAGGCAGTCGGGCCCTGGTTCTTCGAGGGCACGTTCCCCGTGTCGGTCGTCGCGGAGGACGGCACCGTGCTGGGCCGCGGGTTCGCCACGGCCCAGGGCCCGTGGATGGTGACTGACAAGGTGCAGTTCCAGGGCGAGGTGGCGTTCGAGGCCGCTGGTGCCACGAGGGCCACGCTCGTACTCGAGCGCGATGACCCGTCGGCAGTGATGGAGCAAGTGGCGGCGCTGCACGTGGCCTTGAACCTGCAGCGCTGAACCCTGGGAACTTCGGACCCTCACATCGAGAGGTAAGCCTCGCGCACGGCCGGGTCCACCAGCAACTCCTTGCCCGTGCCCCGCTTCACGACCTCGCCGTTCTCGAGCACGTAAGCGTGGTCGGCGAGGCGCAGCGACTGCTGCACGTTCTGCTCGACCAGCACGACAGTAACCCCGTCGGCGTTGATCTTCTTAAGGGCCTGGAAGACGGTCTTCGAGAGGGCCGGCGAGAGGCCCAAGGACGGTTCGTCGACGAGCAGCAACTGCGGGTCGCTCATGAGCGCGCGGCCTATGGCCAGCATCTGGCGCTCGCCGCCCGAGAGCGTGCCCGCCAGCTGCGCGCCGCGCTCGGCCAGGCGCGGGAAGAGGCTGAAGACGAGCTTGCGGTTGGCGTTGGCCCGCCCGCGGGCGCGGGGCAGGTACGCGGCGCCGCTCTCGAGGTTCTCGCTCACGGTCATGAGCGGGAAGAGTTGCCGACCCTCGGGTACGTGGCCGACTCCGGCGCGCACGACCCTGGCGGGCGACCAGCCCACCAGCGACGTGGTGCCGAACGCCTTCACGGTGCCGGCGCGCGCGTGCACCAACCCGCTGATGGTGCGAAGCAGGGTCGTCTTGCCGGCGCCGTTGGCGCCGATGATAATTACGAGCTCGCCCTCTTCCACGTCGAGAGCGACGTCCCACAAGACGTTGATCTTGCCGTAACCGGCCCGCAGGCCACGGACTTCCAGGGCCTTGGTCATGCGCCGCCCTCCGTTGCGTCGCCCTCTGGCGCGTCGTCCTCGGTTCCGAGGTAGGCCTCGACCACTTTAGGGTCGTTCGTCACCTCGGCGTAGGTGCCCCGGGCGAGCTCGGAGCCGTGGTCCATGACCAGCACCCGGTCGGCGAGGTCGCGCACCACGGGCATCACGTGCTCGATGAACACCACGGTGACGCCCTCCTCGCGAACGTTCCTGACCAGCTCGACGGCAACGCGAGCCTCCGCCGGCCGCAGGCCGGCCATGACCTCGTCGAGGAGCAGCACCTCGGGCTGAGTGGCCAGCGCCCGCGCGATCTCGAGGCGCTTCTCCTGCATGAGGTTGAGGTCCTCCACCGAGTGCTCGCGGATAGGGGCCAGGCCGGTGCGTTCCAGCGCGAGGTCGGCGCGGCGCTGGGCCTCGGCCAAGCTCACCCTGTCGGAGCCGAACCGCGCGCCCACGAGCACGTTCTCCAAGACGGTCATCTCGGGGAAGGGCTGCACGACCTGGAAGGCGCGCCCCAGGCCCAGACGGCAGCGTTGGAAAGGCGGCAGGTGCGTGATGTCGGTGCCTAGCAGCTCGAGCTTGCCGGAGGTGGGCGCAAGCAGTCCCGATACGAGGTTGAGGAGCGTGGTCTTGCCGGCCCCGTTGGGCCCGATGATGGCGAAGATCTCGCCCCGCTCGACGTCGAACGACACGTTGTTGACGGCCGTCAGGCCACCGAACATCTTCGACAGGCCCGCCGCGCGCAGGATGGGTCTCACGGCCGCGCCTCCTCGGGCTCTGCGGGGACGACCTTGCGTGGCCGCCTGAGCAGCCGCGATATCAGGCCCACCAGCCCACGCGGCATGAAGAGGATGCTCGCCACCAGCACGATGCCGTAGCCGATAAGGTAGCCCTCGGAGAAGGTGCGCTTGAGCGTCTCTTCCAGGCCGGCGAGCACGGTTGCGCCCAGGATCGGGCCGAGGGTGGTGTACAGGCCGCCGAAGATGGGCGTGACGAGCGCGAGGACCGTCGTGTGCACCGAGAAGGCACCGTCCGGGCTCACGCTGCCGAGGCGGTGCGCCTCGATGGCGCCGAGCGACCCGGCGATGAAGCTGGAGAGCACGAAGGCGAGGAGCTTGACGCTCACCGCGTTGACGCCCATGACGCCCGCCACTTGCTCGTTGGTGCGTATGGCCGTGAAGGCGGACCGCAGGCGGGAGCGTTGCAAGATGACCGAGACGATCACGGCAAGCAGCAACAGCCCCGCGTACACCCAGAAGTAACTCTGGTTGCGCAAGAACGCCAACTCCCAGCGTTCCATGGCGCCGGGCACGAAGGTGGGCCTGAAGAGCGTAGGGACGTTGATGCCGGCCGCACCGCCCGCCACAGCCGTGGGGAGTTGCTGCACGGCGGCCTTCAGGACCTCCGTGAACGCGAGGGTGGCGATGGCGAAGTAGATGCCGTAGAGGCGGAGGGTGACCGAGCCCAGCCCGAGCGCGAGCACCGCGGCCACCAGGCCGGCCAGTGGGATGCCCACCCAGAGGGGCGCGTTCACGAGCTTGAAGAGGATTGCGACCGTGTAGGCCCCGGCGCCGGTGAAGGCGGCGTGCGCGAGGGAGAGCTGACCTGTGCGAGCGAGCATGTCCCACGACAGCGCCAGCGTGGCGAGCACGAGGGCGTTGGTGGCCAGCGAGAGGTAGCTGACGGATGAGCGCCCGAAGAACTGGCGCAGCGCCACCGGCAGCACGGCGAGGATCACACCGAACAGGATGGCGAGCGCCAGGTCGCGCCCCAACCCCTTCACGCCGTCCTCCGCGAGCGCCACACGAGGGCCACGAAGATGATGGCGAAGAAGACCATGTTCCGTAGGGCGTCGCCGTTGGGCACCAGGGTGGCCACGAGCGACTCGGCGAGGGCGACCGTGAGCGACGCGGCCACGATGCCCCTGATGTTGCCAAGCCCGGCGAGCACCACGATGGCGAACGCCTTGAGCGTGAACGCCAGGCCGATGGTGGGCGTGGGCGACTGGATGACGGCGATCATCACCCCGCCCATGCCGGCCAGCAGGGCCGAAAGCGCGAAGGCCACCAGGTAGACCCGGTTGACCTCCAGCCCCACCAGGCCCGCGCCGATGCGGTTCTGCGCCACCGCGCGCATGGCGCGGCCGAGTGGCGTGGACGCCAGCATCCAGTAGAGCGCCGCCACGAGAATGAGCGAGATGATGAAGCTGCCGAGGGGCACAGCGCCGATGCTGACGCCGGCGAACTGGACGCCGAAGGAGCGGTACGGCACGTTCGAGATGGTCCGCGGGTCGCCGCCCCAGATGAGGAGTGCGAGGTTCTGCAAGATGATGCTGAGCCCGAAGGTCAGCAGCATCTGATTGAGCTCCGGTGCTTGCAGCACGAAGCGGATGGAAGATAAGTAGATGACGGCGCCCAACACCGCCAGAGCCGGCGCCACGAACAGTAGAGATAACAGCGGGTCGAACCCGAAGCTGACGAAGAGCTGGTAGGCGAGGAAGGCGCCGACCATGAAGAACTCGCCGTGTGCGAAGTTGACGATCCCTATGACGCCGATGGCGAGCGCGAGGCCTACCGCCACCAGGGCGTAGAGCCCGGAGGCGAGGACGCCCGAGACCAGCGCTTGGGGTAGCAGAGATAGGTCCATGAGACTGAGAGGTCGTCGAGCGTGGGGGCCGGACTTGTACCGACCCCCACGCTCTCAGCGACTACTTCAGCGGCAGCTGACCAGCGGCGCGGTGGCGCGGTCGGCGGGCCAAACGAGCTCGCGGACGCCGTTCTGGAACTGGAACACGTTCCACATCTCGGCGCCGAAGCCCTGGTGCAGGGCGATGACGGACGGCTTGAAGCTCCACTCGCCCATGGGGGAGGGGAAGGTGCCCGTCTGCATGGCTTCTATGACGGCGGCTTGGTCGGTGGTGCCGGCTGCATTGATGGAGTCGGCGTAGCTCCACAGCTGCGCGTAGGCGAGGGCGGCCATGTAGTTGTCGGGGGCCTTGTTGAACATGGCCTGGTAAGCGTCGAGGAACTTCTTGGCCTCGGGGTTGGGGAGGTTGGGAAGGTAGCCGATGAGGCCGGTGACGCACTGCGCCTCGGGGGCCGTGTCGAACTCGCTCGGCCAGCCCGGAGGGGCACCGAAGATGTACTGCGGGTTGAACTTCATCTCGCGGATCTGGCTGATGAGGGGCACGACGTCGCTGTCGTAGCCGATCCAGAAGAGCGCGTCGGCGTTCGTGGCCGCGGCCTTGGCGATGATGGCGCGGAAGTCGCCGGTGCCGCCAGTGAGGGTCGACTTGAAGGCTTCCACGAGTACGACGTCCATGCCGGCGTCGGTGAGGAGCTTGGCCGCGGCGACGGCGCCGGGGCCGCCGAAGGCGGAGTCCTCATGCAGCAGGGCCACGGTGTGCGCGCCGGTGCTGGACATGAAGGCGGTGGATGCCTCGGTGTTCTGGTAGTCCCAGGGGTGCACGTGGAAGAACCACGGCTCCTGGCCGAGGAGCTCTTCGATGCCGTCGAAGCCGTCGATGCCGACGCCAGAAACTGCGCCGCCGATCCACGACACGATGGGCTGGAAGGTCTTGAACGACTCGACGAGCGCGAGGGTCACGCCGGAGGAGTAGCCGCCGCCGATGAACTCGACGTTGTCTTCGGTCATCAGCTTCTCGAACGCGGCGACGCCGGTGGCCGGGTCGGCCTTGGTGTCTTCGATGATGATCTTGAGCGGCTGGCCGAGGACGCCGCCGGCGGCGTTGATCTGGGAGAGGGCGAGCTCGAAGCCCGCCTTCTGGGCCTGACCGGTGCCGGCGGCGCCGCCCGTCAGGGGCGACAGTATGCCGATGGTCACGCCTTGCGCCGAGGCGAGGGCGAAGACCGCGAAGACGAGGGTTGCGAGGATACGCTTCATTCTTCCTCCTTCAGGACTTGCTTCCCGCTGAGTAGCGGGGCTCCGGACGGTGCCGGGAGATGGGCTCTTGGGTTGCGGGCGGAGGCGGCGTCGAGTGGGTCATCTCATGAGGTCCCCCCGTGAAGGTCGAGGTCCGTGGCGCTTGGAGGGCTTGCGTGGTCGGGCGTTCCAGGGCGGGGCCACGGTGGCCGCGGCCGCCGCTCGCCTTGCCCCCGGCACCCTCACCCCGTGGTTCGCGGTCATGCCTCACCCCCTTTCGAGGCGCGCTCGAAGCGCTCCCTGAGGGCGGTCTTGAGGATCTTGCCGGCGCCGCTCTTCGGCAGCTCGTCCGTCAACTCGATGTACTTGGGGACCTTGTAGCGCGCCAGGCGCCCAAGTAGGTGCTCGCGCAACTCCTCCTTGCCGACGTTGCTCCCCGGCCTTACGACGACCTCGGCCAGCCCCACCTCGCCCCAGCGCTCGTCGTTCACGCCAAGGACGGCGCACTCGAGCACGGCGGGGTGATCGTAGAGGGCCGCCTCCACCTCGGCTGGGAACACGTTCTCGCCCCCGGAGATGAACATCTCCTTGCGCCGGCCGACGATGGTGAAGAAGCCGTCCTCGTCCACGCTGGCGAGGTCGCCGGTCCACAGCCAACCGCCGCGAAGCGCCTGGGCCGTGGCCTCGGGCCTGTCGAAGTAGCCCAGGAAGACGTGGGGGCCGCGCAACGTGAGCTCGCCGACCTCGCCCGGGCTGCAAACGCTGCCATCCTGACGGCGCACGGCGGCCTCGGCATGGAGGAGGGGCTTGCCCACCGATTCGGGCCTCTCCTCCGCCTGGTCGAGCGTGATGGCGAAGCAGTTGACCCCCGCCTCGGTGAGGCCGTAGCCCTGCCGGAAGCGCACGCCGCGGGCGGCGAACGCGCGCCGCACGGGCTCGGGGCAGGCGGCGCCGCCCGAGATGGCCCAGCGCACCCCGGACAGGTCGCGGGTTCGAAAGCTCGGGTCGGCGGCGAGCATGGCGTACATGGTCGGCACGAGGAAGAGGACGGTGGCGCCCAGCTCCTCGACGAGCCGCAGGTACTCGGCGGGGTCGAACTTGCCCTGCAAGATGGTGCGCCCGCCCAGGTGGAAGAGGGGCGTGGTGAAGACGTTGACCGCGGCGTGGTAGCAGGGGGTGGACTGGACGACGGTGTCGTCGTCACGCAGTCCCCAGGAGAACACCGTGTTTACCGCGTTGTAGAAGACCTGCCGGTAAGGCAGCATGGCCCCCTTGGGCAACCCGGTCGTGCCGCCCGTGAGGAGGATCATCTGCGCGTCCTCGGGCGTCAGGTCTGCCGTGGGAAGTGCCGGGGTGGAGGTACCGCGAGCGGCCACCTCGCCCCCCATGGGCGTGAGGTCGAGGAGTGGGGCGCCGTTCGCCGCCTCCCGCGCGGCCGTTTCGTGGTCATCGTCGTGCAGCACGACGCTCGGGCGCAGGTACTCGCCAAGGGCATGGAGCTCGGGGTTGGCCAGGCGCACGTTCAGTGGCGTGAAGATGAAACCGAGCTTGGCGGTGGCGAGGATGAGGTCCATGTGTCCGATGTGGTTGTGCGCGGCTATCGCCACGCGGTCGCCCTTGCGCACGCCCAGGCCCGCGAGCAGTAGGGCTGTGCGGTTGGCGCGCTCGTTCAACTCGGCGTATGTGTACCAGCGGCCTTCCCACCAGAGGGCGTCCTGCTCCGGCGTGAGGTCGGCGCGGCGAGCGGCGACGTCGAGGATCATGCGGACGCCTCCTGATCTCCGGCCCAGCGCAGCGCGATGGCGTTCCACACATAGCCCACCCCGGCCGCCACGGCCACGGCGAGGTCGCCGGCGTGCAGCAGGCCGCGGTCTCTCGCCAGTTCCAGCGAGAGGATCTGATCGACCTGCCCCAGGTGGCCGTACTCGTTCAGGTAGATGCTCTGCTCGCCCGACAAGCCGAGGCGCCCCAAGAGGTAATCGTGGGCGCTGCGCTTGACGTGCAGCATGGCAAGGTAGTCGAGCTCGGGGAGGCCGGCCCCGCTGCGCTCGAGCGCCTCCTCGACCACGCGCACGAAGTTCGCGAGGCTGACGGGCTCGAGGCGCTCCTTCATCCCGGGAGGGTCGGTGACGCGCAGGCGGTAGTCGCCAAGGTTCTCCCTCGTGAGGGGCTCTTTCGTTCCGCCGACGGGCACCAGCACGTCGAGCGAGAAGCTGCCGTCGGTGACGATGCTCGAGCCGAGCAGCCGGTGCCCGGCGCCGCGCTGGACGACGGCCGCACCGCCGCCCGCGCCCAGGTTGTACATGAAGCGCACGTCGGGGTCTGTGAGGCTGATGAGGTCGGCGTTACGGTAGCCGCCGGCGACCAAGACCACGTTCACGTTCTCGTCGGCGGTGAGGAGGTCCTTGGCCTGCTTGAGCGCGAGGACGGTGGTGCCGCACTTCTGTCCCAGGTCGTAGGCGTAGGCGTTGCGTGCGCCGACGTCGTAGGCGAGCTTGATGCCCGCCGTCCACACCGGGTACTCCTTGTACTCCTCGGTGATCGATATGACGACGTCGACCTCGTCGGGCGCCACGCCGGCATCGGCCAGCGCCCTCGCGGCCGCCGTCACGCCCATGGCGACCGGGTGGTCGTCCTCGCCCGGCAGCACCCGGGCGGTGATGCCCAGCTTGTCCGAGACCACCCACTCCGGGAGGCCCGTTGCCGCGGCCAGGTCGGCGGCGCTCAGTCGGCCCGCCGGCACGTAGGTGCCGAGGCCCGTGATGCCTGCACCGGCGCCGGTCACGCCGCGTCCCCCCTCGCAGCCTTCTCGGGGGCGAGCCCCCTGGCCAGCATGTCGAAGGTCGCGTCGAGGACGGCCTGTGGCGGGACCTCGTGGCGCCAGATGGCGTACCTGAGCCCGAGGAAGTGAGCCGTGCCCATGAGCGACCACGCCTGCGCGCTGGCGTCACCGGGCCTTATCTCGCCCTTGGCCTGGGCCCGTTCGAGGTTCACCACGTAGGCGTCGGCGAGGGCCTGGTAGTACTCGCGGTAGATGGACTCGTCGACGAACTGTGACTCCATAACGACCTTGTAGAGGTTCTGGTGCTCGAGCGAGAAGCGGATGAACGCCTCTAGGCCCACGCGTTCGACCTCCAGCCTGCCCTCGACGCCCGCGGTGGCCTCGCTGAGCGCGCGCCGCAGTTGCCGGCCCATGTGCTGGACGAGTTCGCGGAGCACGTCGGCCTTACCGGGGAAGTAGAGGTAGAAGGTCCCCTGGGCCACGCCGGCACGCCGAGTGATGCTCGATACGGACGTCGCCACGTAGCCGTTCTCGCCGAACTCGATCTCGGCGGCGTCCAACAGCTTGCGTCTCGTGGCCTCGCCGCGCGCGGTGCTGGGTCGTGGGAGTGGGCTCAACTTCGGCCTTCCTGGTATCGCTCGGCGCAACCACCTGTGGGCGGGCGCCGAGAACCTGACTGCTGATTCAGTTGTCAGTAGTAGAACCCACGCGGGCGGGGGTGTCAAGGCCGGCAAACGAAAGGCGAGGGCGACGCTTACAAGCGTCGCCCTCGCCCAAGTTCCCTATTCGGTACTACCTTCCGTCTGTGGTTGCAGGCACCCGTTCCTCATCCAAGCGGGCTGGCATGCGGTATTCTTCGTCCCCCGCGTAAATCAGTTCACGCGCGTCATCGGCTGCGGTGCTCAAGAAGGTTCTATCGGTCAGTTCCTTCAGGGAGGCCACGTTGCTGTAGCGCGGGTCGCGGTAATCGGTGACCTTACCGGCCTTCAGGGCGTCGAGGACCTGGTTGATGCCTGCCTCCAGCGTCCAATCCGGTTTGAAGCCGAGCTCCTCGCGGATCTTGTAGAAGGAGACGCGGTAGTTTCTGCGGTCACCGTCAATGCCGGAGTCGAGGTAAGTGGCCGTCGGAACCAAGCGGTTCACCAACCTGCCCACGTCCCCGAGAGTCGCGTTCTGCTCTTCCGATCCCACGTTGAACGTCTGCCCTGCAACGAGGGGCACAGGCGCATTGACCACCTTCTCTATCGCCTTCGCAGCGTCTTCAACGTGGACGAATGGCCGCCACTGGTTCCCACCGAACACGGTAATTACCCCGTCGAAGTAGGCCTTGGCGGTAAGCAGGTTCACAACCAAATCGAAACGCGTCCGGCCCGAGAAGCCGTAGATGGTGCCGAACCGTAAAATGGTCACGGCGAACTCGGGAGTCATCAGGCGTTGAAGAGCGCGCTCCGATCCGATCTTGCTTCGTGCGTAGAGGGACACCGGGTGGAGGCCCGACTCCTCGTCCAGGATCTCGTCGCTGGCGCCGTACACGGAACACGTGCTTGCGAAGACGAAGCGCTTGATGCCGCTCGCCTTGGCGATCTCAGCGATGACCCGCGTGTAGGTGAGGTTGACCTCGACCGTCAGGGACTCGTTCCAGGCGCAAGCCGGATCGCCGACCAAGCCGCCGAGGTGGACGATCGTGTCGACACCTTGCATTGCGGTCACCAACTGATCGAGCTGACGGTAATCGGCCTTGATGATCTCGAGTTTCGGGTGGTTCAAGTAAGGGGCTATGGTCTCTTTCCCGTACATGAGGACGTCGAGGACCTTGACCTTGTCATGGGTGTCGAACAGGCGCGGCAGGAGTGCCGAACCTATATAGCCCGCACCACCGATGACTAGGACCGTGCCGGTTGTGCTGTCGTCACCACCTGCAGCAAGGAGCTTCTCGGCTGCCCGCCGCCTGACGGCCAGGTCGTAGCGGTACTCAGCCCCCTTGATATCCAGCCGGTACGCCCACGACCACCACCGAGCTGCCGGCAGAATGATCAACGTGAGAAGCCCGGCCGCGAGCACGCTGCTTATAGACAAGGCATGGACACCTAACGTAAGGAACAGGATGACGCCTGCAGCAACGACGCCGATCAAGGTGCTCAGTCCTAGCCACAACAATTTCTCGGCAAGTGCGAACGTACGCTGATGGCCATAGACGCCCATCAATGTGTTGGCCGCGAGTACGAATAAAAGGAGGGTACCGGCAAGCAGCGGACCCGAGTTCGTAAGAGACTCGATGCCGACGACTATCCAAGAGTTCCGGGGGACCGCCGTGAAGAACGCAAGAAGAATCTGAGACACGACCACGGCCGTGACGATCAAGCCGGCATCCCCGACGATGCGGCTCAGCACGCCTACCGGTGCGAGTCGCGGGTCATACCTATCGCCACGGCGCCGAAGCGGTGGATCGTTGTTTACTGCCTTTGTGATTGCTGCTCTCATTAATGCGGCTTCTCCAGGGGAGCCGGGACCTTCTTGAGTAAAGTATTACCCCTTGTGGTGACAAACCCTGTTCCGGTCGTCACGGCTAGGGCTCGGGCCGAATGGCATACCTCCGTCGGCGGGAGATCAGCACGGGGCAGTTTAGTAACTGGGTTCTGACAGAAATCTCACAAGAGTCTCACAACCGCCCATTCTTGGCGTCTATTCGAACCTGTCCAAGATCCGGCGCGCCCCAAGGCCGCGTTTGGGAGGTCGAAGTTCACGTGCGTCCTCCTGCTTAAGCGGCCGGCGGAAACCTCACATGCTTGGCCTCGGCCGCTTTCTCCATGACGAGCAGCGCGAGGTGCGGGTGGCAGGTGAGGAAGAGGAGCTGTTGCCTCTCCGCCACCTGCACCAGCACCCGTACGATCCGCTCGGCGCGCTCTGGGTCGGCGTTCACGAGCACGTCGTCGAGCACCAGCGGCAGCGCCACGTTCGCCTCTGAGAACGACTCGATGAGCCCGAGCCGCACCGCGAGGTAGAGCTGCTCGTGCGTGCCGCGGCTCAGTTCCTGCGTCGCCTTCACCTCGTCGCGCTGGCTGAAGACCCTGAGACCCTCGTCCTCGCTGAAGTGCACGCGCACGTACGCGCCGTTAGTCACGGTCGCCATGTGGTCGCCGGCGCGGCGCAGGACGTCTGGCACCTTGTCGCGTTCGTACTCCCGCAGGGTGTCGTCTATCAGGGTCTTGGCGAGGCGGGCCACCAGCCAGCGCCGGACCTGGGCGTGCGCCTCCGTGGCCACGCGGTCGGCTGCCTCGAGGTTGGTGGCTAGGGCGTTTGAGGCTGCGAGCTGCGTTAACGCCTGCTGGAGTTGTCCCGTTTGCTCTTGGTGTCCCTTCGCGGCGTCCGCGTAACGCCGCTCCTGCTCGGTCGCCTCGGTAAGTTGCGAGTTCCAAAGCACCGGAGTGCCCTGTGCCAACTGGGCGGCCGCTCGAGCGGCCTCGGCCCCGAAGCGCGTCCTCAACTCCAGATCGGCGGCGGCTACTTGCGCCTCCAGGCGGGCGCGCTCCGTGGCCAACCCGGCCTGCTTCCCTGCGCTTGCCCTAAGCCTGTCGGCCCAGTCGCGTACCGTGTCGGCCACGTCGTCACCGGTCGGGTCAAGCCGGAGCTCCGCCGCCACTGCGCTCACGCGCGCGCGGAAGTCATCGGCCCTGTCCATCGCCGGGCGCAACTTGGCGGTCACGTCGTCGAAGGCGGCCTGGACGCCCTTGAGCCGCTCGACTTCGTTGACGAGATCCACGAGGGCGGCCGGGGTGGTGCCCCGGTCCACGCCCACCGACTCGCACCAGGCTTGCCACTCGCTCAGCGCGCGGTTCCGGGCTTCTTCCTCTTGCTCGGCCCGCCGTTCGTGGTCCTCGAGTGCCCGCCGCGACCTGTCGACCTCGCGCTCGGCGGCCTCGAAGCCTTCGAGCGCTCCGATGGCCGCGTCGAGCGCCGCTACTTGGGCCGTGGCCCGGCGCTCTGCCGAACGCACCTCCGCGTTGCCGGCTTCCATACACCCCGTTTCGGAAAGCCCCAGCGCGGCCCTCGCGTCCCCGATGGCGGCCTCGAGCCCCAACCCTTCTGCTCGTAGGCCGTTCAGACGCGCCTCGAGCTCAGCTGCCGGCCGCACTCCCTCGGTCGCGGCGTGGCGCTGCCAGGGCCACAGAAGCGCAGCGGCAGCGGCTCCGAGCGCGACTGCCACCAGCGCCAGCGTTCGATCGTCCGGCCAGGCCAGCCACGCCACGCCTCCCGTGCCGACGAGGACGATGCCCCAGCCCAGCCAGCGGCGCCAGCGCCCCGCCTGTTGGGCGTTGGCGGCTGCTTGCAACTGTTCCAGGGTCCCGGCGCGCCGGTTGTTCACCAGGGCGAGGTCTGCCGTCAGGTCCTCGAGCTTGGTGAGAAGGTCGAGGCGGGCCACCACCTCGCTGCGTTGGTCGGCCAGTCTGGGGCCGACGGCGCCTTCGCCCTCGAGTGCTCCCGGGGCGAGCTGCCTGGCGGTGTCGGCGAGCTTCCGGTCGAGCTCGAGGCGCCTCTCCTCGGCCCTGTCGATAGCGGCCGCTACCGCTTGCCTCGCGCCCTCGCGGGCGCCCTGCAGCCGCGCTCGGGCCTCGTCGGCCTCCCTGAGCGCCGCCGCCATGGCCGCGGCGCGGGCGCGCCACTCCGCCCCGCCGTCGAACCCGGTCAACCGTCCCGCTGTCCACCCGGGCCCAAGGTTACGCAGACCGGCCCTGAGGGTCTCGACGTGCTTGCTCAACTCCGAGAGGCGGCTGCTCACCTCCCCCTGCGTCTGCTCGTGGGCTCCGAGGTCGGCCTCGAGGCCGGAAATGCGCCCGGCCAACCTGAGCCAGGCAGCCGGCGCCGGGCCCCCGTCCTCGGCAACCTCGAGCCGTGCCTCTTCGGCCGCCACTTCCTTCAGGCCGGCGGTAGCGGCCGCCCGGGCCTGCCAGGCAGGCCAGACGCGCAGGACGTTCTCGAGCCAGGCGCGGCGCTCGGCCGCCGCCTGCTGGAAGCGTGAACTCTCGTCCGCGCTCTGCGCCGCTCGTTCGCGCTCGCTCTGTAGCTCGGCGAAGCTTCGGGCCTCCGAGCGCGCCTTCCTCACCACCTCGTTCAGCTCGTTCAGTTCGGCGGCCAGCCCGGCGAGGATGGTCGACTGGCTGCGCGGCTTCAGAAGGGCGGACGCGCGCGCCTCCAGCTCCCTCGACGCTGACCCGGCATTCCTGCCGGCGCCGGCCACGGCGGCGGAGTAAAGGCGCTCCTTGACTGCCGCTTCGTCCAGCGCGTTCAGGGCCTGCAGCTCGGCCTGGCCGAACGCGAACACGTTGCGGTAGACGCCGGCGTCTAAGTTCCCTGTCAGGTCGGCGAGGAGGGCTAGGTCCAGTGTTTCGCCGGTGAGGCGCTCGGTGAGCCGATGGGTCGAGCGACCGCCGGAGCGCTCCAGCCGGTACTCCTTCCCTTCAGCGCTCAGGTCGAGGCTGCCGTCCACTTGTGTTTGGCTGGGGGTCGAGGTGGGGAAGAGTAGGGCCTGAATGAAGGCGAGCAGGCTGCTTTTTCCTGCCTCGTTCGGCCCCTCCACGACCACGAGTGGGGCGTCCAGGTCGAGTTCGAGAGGGCTCATGCCCCTGAACCTGTGAACGGCAAGCCCGCGCAGCCGCATCCCTCAGCCCTCGACCAGGCCGGCGTCTATCAGGTCGTAGGCCAAGGTCTCTGCCTCGTCCCAGACTCCCTCGGCGTCCGCCACCAGATCCTCGAGGTCGAGTTGGTCGGCCACCGCCCTCAGTTGGGGGTGGCGGGCGAGCTCCTCGACCAACTGCTCAACGGCCTGCGCTGCAGACTGGCGCCCTGCGTCGCTCACTCGCAGCAGGTCGGCCACGAAGTCTCCGGCCCGAAGGCGGGCCTCGCGGTCAAGTGCCGGGCGGGTGAGCAGACGGGCATCGTCCCACCACACGCGAGCCGGCGCGACGTCGCGCAGGTACTCGACGAGCCCGTCCTCGCCCGCCTTGGCCAGGTCGGCGTGGCTGGGGCCCGAGCCGCGCAGCTCGGCTCTCAGGACGAGGGCTCGCTCGGCCGGGGTGAGCGCCGCCTTCATGAGCTCGTCCTGGACATCCTCCAGGTCGCCCAGCTCGCCGATGTCCAGGCTTACGCTCTCGAAGCGCACCAGGCCTACCGGCACGAAGCTCTCAGTCGCAACGCCGTCCACGACGTCGACCAGCAGGAAACCCTTCTCGCCCGTCTCGTTGGGATGGCGGGCCTGAAGGTTGCCGGGGTAGGCGGCTAGGGGCCGCTCGGCGCTTAGGATCGTCCGGGCGTGCACGTGGCCGAGAGCCCAATAGTCGAGGCCCGACGCCCGCAGGTCCGCCAGCGTGGCGGGCGCGTAGTTCGCGTGGCCGCCGCGCCCGTCGACGTTCGCGTGCAGTAGGCCCAACTGGAAGCCGGCGAAAGCCGAGTCTCGGTGGAAGCGCGCGGCGAGGTTCTCGGTCACCTGAGGGGTGGCATAAGAGATGCCGTGGACGAGCGCCAGTTCCTCTCCGGCACGGATGACGGGGACGCTCGTCACCTCGTCGTGGCCGAAGATGGTCACGCCGTCCGGCCACGCCTTGACGGCAGACCAGCGCCCACCCCGCGGGTCGTGGTTCCCGTGCACCACGAAGCTCGGGACGCCCGCCGCGCTAAGGCGAGCGAGCCCGTCGCGGAAGCGGAGCTGAGCACGTGCGCCGGCGTCCTCGCCGTCGTAGACGTCGCCGGCCATCACCACGAAGTCGACGCCCGCATCCAAGCATGCGTCCACCGCGCGGTCCCAGGCATCCAGTGACGCACCTTCGAGCGCCGCCGCCAACTCCGGGTTCCGGTTGCGCAGGCCCTGGAACGGCGTGTCCAAGTGGAGGTCGGCGAGGTGAGCAAAGCTGAAGCGCGTCAAGTCGTCCCTTTCAGGCAAGATCCCAACGATCTGGTTCCCTCGGAGGATAGCCCGCGCTCGCGTGGCCTACGCGGGATCTTCACCTTGGGCCCGCAACGGAACGGGGTGGTCTGCGTTCGCGTGACCCGCACGCGGCGCCTCGAGAATGGGGTGAGGGTCACGTGCCCAACGTGACCCTCACCCCAACCTGGACCCCCCGGCCCGCGTGCGTCGCATGCACCTGATGGCGCTGCGACTTCTCTCTCTTTGACCCCTCGAGCGGAGCGGCTACCTTGTAGCCAGGCCGGCTCGATTCATAACGGCGGCTTGCCCTAGTGGCGTCGGCGCAGGAGGAAACGCCGACGCCCTCAGCTAGGGGCTTGAGCCGTTCGTCCGGCAATGGCGGGAAGCTTCGTTCCCACCTGCCGTTCGGCATGGTGACGATCGCTCGTGATCGTCACCGACGTCCGCAGCTCGGCTTCGGGTTTGGCGATCCCGAAGCCTTGCACGTGGCTCGCGCCAAGTGCCTTCAGTGCCTCGCATGCGGACGCATCCTCGACCCCCTCGGCCACCACGAACTCGAAACGATCCCGCGCCCTTTGGATGAACTCCTGGGCGCCGTCTCGCAACACCCCCTCCGAGTAGAGAGCCGCGCGAACTACGCTGCGGTCGAGTTTCACGCCGTCCACCGGAGTGCCGAAGCGTAAGCGGCCGTCCAGGTCGGTGGGCGTGACGTCGTCGAGCAAGACTGCCCCGCAGCGCTCCCTGAGGACGGCAAGCTGGCGTGCCAGTGCCGGCGACTCCTCGGGTTGCGCCTCCACCACCTCGACGTAGAGCCGCCTCGTCACGCTCTCCAGCATCCCGGTCACCGTGCACAGCGTCACCGGGAGCAGAAGCTGGCCGGGAGTGAGGTTGATGGACATGCTCACGCCGGGATTCGTGGCCAGTGCTTGCGCCGCGCGCAGGAGGGTGAAGTGGGTGAACGCCTCCCTACGGCCCGGCGCCAGCCAGTAAGGCAGGATGTCGAGCGGACCCCGAACGGTGCCGTCGGCCAGCCGCCAGCGCACGAGCGCCTCGGACCAACCGGCCGGAGCGGCCCCAAGGGAGGCGATGGGTTGATAGAAGTGCTGGAGGTCGTCGAGTTCTGGGCTCATCGGGGGAAAGGGAAGCGCTTGCCGCTGCGGTAGATCGGGCGCCCGGTCGAGCGTGGTCAAGCCGGCAGCGACGACCATGGCAGGTGGCTCAGCCGACGTCCCACTCGCCGGGCAGGTTGCTGGTGCCTGCGAAAACGGCGCTGGACGGCGAGTAGGCGGCGAAACTGCCGGCCGCGAGGCCGGAGACTGCGAGGGTAACGAGGAGAGCGGCGGCGATCTTCTTAAGGTTGCGCATGGTGGGGAACACCTCCGTGACGTTGTAGTGAAGTTAATCGAAGGTGCGCTTCAAAGGCGCTTCACCGGCCGGCGCCGTCGAGTGAAGCGGTGGCGAAGCGCGGCAGCGCCTAGCATCAGGGCCATAGCGCCTGGCAACTGGGCACAACAACAATGAGAGAAGAGGATGGGATTGCCTATGGATCAAGAACTAGCCCTGCGCCAACTGCAGGCCACCACCTCGTTCACGTTCGTCGGTGACAAGGTCCTGCTGCGCAACACCACGCTTATCGAAGCCGTCGCCAAACTGCAGCGTCAGGCCGACTTCCCCTTCGCACTGAGCGCCCAACTCGCCGGTATGGCGGTGGGCAAGCAGCCTTCCTCCGCTAGCCACTAGACCCCAAGGCCGTTACGTTCGGCCACGTTGCCGGGCAAACGCCTAGCGCCTCCCGCTAGGCGAGCCGATCAGTGGCTATCCTGAAGCCATGTGGCTCCCGCGCCTCGTCAGCGCCATCGAGGGGTCGGACCGCCCGGTCGTCCTGACGGGCGGCGAAGCCTACGGGACGCCCTTCCTCATCGAGGCGTTGAGGGGCCGCCACCCGGTCGCTTGGTTCGAGGTCGGGCGCGGCGCCGTCGGCGACTCGGTGGCGCAGGGCAACGCGCTCGCGCGCGCCGTCGACGACGCCATAGGTACCCGCCTGCTCGGGGCGGCGCTGCCGTACAAGGCACATCTGGCCGCCATGCGGCACCACGCCGCAGACATCGGGCCGCTGTGGCTCGCCATGACGACCGAGCTCGTTGACGAACCGCTACTGGATGACCTGCTCCAACTCCACGGGGGCGGGTTCAGGGTCCTGCTGGACCTGCGAGGTGAGGCGACGCCCTCCGGCGGGCGGCCCCGGAACTCGCTGCCCCGGACCCCGACGGTCCTGGGCCCCGACGAGTTGCGCGTGTCGCTCGAGGAGGCGGAGCTGCTCGTGCCTCGGGCGGTACCGACCGGGCAGGTAGAGGCCCTGTGGCACGTGGCCGACGGCCGCATAACCGAGCTGCTCAGGCGGGGGAACGACCTGGCGGGTATCCCTGCTCCAACGGTTCCCAGCCCGGCCGGCGCCCTCGTCGACCCCCAGGACGCGCGGCTCGTGGAGGCGCCGTTGGCGATCCAGGCCCTGCGGCGCGAGGGTGAGTACGTGGCGGCACTGGAACTGGCCACACTCAAGGCCCCCGAGTTGGTGGACGATCTCCTCAGGCAGGCTGGGCCGCGTTTCCAGGAGGACGGACTGTTGCTCCGCTTGCACCTGCTCCTCTCGGCGCTTCCCGAGGAGTACTCGCGCTCGGAGAGGGTGTTGGAATGGCGCCTGGTGGCGGGCTTTGCCGCAGCCGACGTGGCGGACGTGCTGGCGGACGTCGACTCCTACCTCGCCGTTCACGTGGCGCCGGAGCTGAGGGCCCGCCGCGCCGGCGCGCTGCCGCTTCAGCAGGGGTTCGAGTTGGCCAAGCAGGCAGTCGAGGCGCGCCGGACGCCCCTGACCCTGTGGCAGTACGGTCGCCTCCATCCCGACCCCGACGAGGCTCTCAAGGTCCTCCGGGAGTCCGTGCAACTGGCCGACGACGTGGGGGGACCCTACGACCTGGTGCGTAACGCCGGCATGCTCGTCGCGCGCCTCGGCCGCATGGGGGACTACGCTCAGGCCGCCCGTTGGGCGCGGTGGACGCTCGACGTCTTCGACAGGGGAGACGTCGTCGACGGCGCCAGGCGGCTCCAGGTCGTGAACGACCTGGCGATGGCCAACATCATGAGCGGTGACCTCGTGGGCATGCGTGGCGTGCTCGAGAACGCCCAGGCGCTTGCCGAGGGCAACCTGCCACAGCTGTCCATGTTGTTGCGCGGCACCTTGGCGGCCCTGGAGCTGGCCGAATCCGACCCACGGGCCGCGCTGGAGCTGGCGTTGGCCAATTACCACGCTAGCCCCAGGCGCGCGCGCGCCATCCACGGTCAACTGCTGGTTCGCGTGCTGCTCGAGCTCGGCAGGCTCGACGAGGCAAGGCGCGTGGCGGAAGACGTGGTGGGGCTGGCCGAGCAGTCGCGCGGTTACGAGTGGACCGTCGCGCGCCTCGCGCGCGGCATGGTCGGCGCGGTCTCGCAGGCAGAGGGCGCCGCTGAGGACCTGCTCGACGCGGTGCTGGCCCCGGACCTCGCCGCCGAGCACCGGTTGAGCGCGGTCCTTCACTACCTGCTTGCCGCCGAAGGCGGCGGGGCCAACCTGCCGCGAGACACCTTGGCCCTCGTGTCGAGCGCCTCGATCACGGCGCTAAGGGTCGCTAGTGGTCCCGAAGAGCTCTTCGCGGCGGTCTGGAGCAGCGTCTCCAAGCCCCAGGCGAGCCTGCGCCTGGAGCTCCTGGGAGAGCCGGTGGCGCGTTACGAGGGCAAGAGCAACCCGCTCCCGCAGCGACTGGCGGAGGTGACCGCCGCCCTGGTGGCCAACCCGGATGGGATCGCCCTCGAGGCACTCAACGACTACCTCGTGCCCGACGGCCAGGAGCCGTTCACGAAGAGCGGCATGCGCGCCATGATGACCCGCATGCGCAAGTTCTTGCCGGTGAGCGACGCGCCCTACCGCTTCGCCGTCCCGTTCTCCTCGGACCTGCTCGAGCTGCGCGCCCACCTCGCCAAGCGCGAGGTGCGGCAGGCGGTCGCTTTGTATAGGAGCGCCCTCGTGCCCCAGAGCCAGGCGCCCGGCTTGGTCGAGGAACGGCTCAACCTGGAAGAGGAACTGCGCCAGGCGGCGCTCGAGGCGCGCGACGCCGATGCGCTCTTCTCCCTGGCCGAGCGCTTGGCGGACGACCTCGAGTGTTGGGAGGGGGCTGCGGAAGTGCTGTTGCCGAGCGACCCGCGGCTCACGGTGGCGCGGGCGCGAGTAAGGCGGCTGCGGGAGGCCTATCAGGCGGGCTGATGCTGGCACCGAAGAAGGTCGCCCCATGGCACGAGGCAGCGCACCAGATCAGCGCGGCTGATTGACAAGTGCTCGGGAGCGCTAACAAGAGGTGGTCGGGTGCTCATGGCCGGAGGTGTGTCCGGTTTGTCATTGCACGCACCTTTCGGCCCCCCTAGAATCCGACGGTAAACACCAAGCTCGGGAGGTACTGCATGTCGTACGCCAGAATCCTGCTGGCCACTCTGCTAGTGGCCGTGTTGGCCGCCTGTGGGGGGCCAACCACTCCTCCAGTGCCGCCTAAACCCACCATCAGTGCGGTCACGCCGGCGGTCGCTCCTCGCGGTGGCGCCATCGTAGTCGACGGTGCCGACTTCGGCACCAGCGGCAAGCTCATGGTCGGAGGCGTCGAAGCCGTCGTCAGCAGTTGGGCCAACGACAAGATAGAGGCCACGGTGGCAAGCGGCACGCTGGACGGCTGGCAGGACGTCGTGGTAGAGACGGCCGACGGCACGGACGACTTCTCCCCGTTCTTCGTAGGCGCGGAGTACAGTGGTACCGCGAGCGGCCTTCAGGCTTTCCTGGACGGGCTCGACAAGGGCACGGCCGTCCTGCTGCAGGCGCAGACGTACGACCTCAGCGCGGAGACCGACGAACTGCTCCTCGACAACCACGGGCTTTACGGTCGCGGTGAGACCCAGACGACGGTCAAGCTGTCAAATACCGGCGGTGCTATCGTCCTGTCCGATTGGGGCGCGACCGTGACGATCGCGGATCTCGCGATCGAAGGCGACTTCATCGCCTTCTTCCACGGCAACGCGGTCAAGACACTCGCGACGCTCAGTTCGAACATGCTTACTGCCATGCCGTTGAACGAGGCCATGGTGACCCGCACCATCTCCCCACCACAGCCGTCCGGGATGACCGATGCTTGGAGCACGGAGACGTTCTCCGAACTCGGATCCCCGGTTGACGTCGTCTCATCGCCGGGAGCGCTCACCACGACCACCAGGGCACCCCGGGTATTCACTGCCAAGGCGTTGGCTCACGCACCCGAGGTCGCACTCGAGCCCGCCGGCCTTTCGACGCCGAAGATTACCTTGCAAAACGTCAGCTACTCGGATGTCTTGGGCGGCGGGTCCTTCGGCTTTCCGATGTTCTTGATCCCCACGCTCGACATCACACTGACCGACGTCACCATCGATGCCGGAGACAGCACAGTGGCCCTGTTCTCCGGCCGCAATGTGACGCTCGAGCGGGTCGACGTCACCTCGGACCTGGCTTGGGTCGGGTCGTATGGGGGGACGCTAACGGTGCAGGACTCGACAGTAGAGTCGGCGACCAACGTCTATCTCTTGGCTGAGGCTGGGATGAAGGTGAACGGCTCCACGGTTCGTGCGGCCGACGGGATGATCGATGTCGTCGGGGCCGCAAGCGCCTTCTTTGGCGGCGGCACGGATCCCACTGGTGGATTCATAGAGTTCGTCGGCAGCACCATCGAGGCGCTCGACGGCAACCTGGCCGACGGCACCGTAAACGGGTTCATGATCTTCGAGACGCAGTTCGCGCCAATCAGCCTGACCGATAACGTCCTCATCCGCTCGCACGACGCGACGGTCATAATCACGCAACAGAGCTTTAACGGCGAGGGTGACATCACGCTCGCGGGCAACGGCGACGTGCGAGCGGGCGTGTTCAAGAGTGAAGATCCCGTCAACTTCCGCTCCGGTGAGATCTATGTCTACACCGGAGGCGGCGGGTCGCTCGCAGACGTCGTCAGGCTCGAGGGCAACACTATGGCTGCCACGGCTACGCTCGTGGTCGACCTGAGCGGCAGTTCGAGCCCGGGCTTCCTTTCAGCGAGCCACAACACGTTGACCGCGGGAGACGGCGAGAACGACGGCCTCTTACAGTTGATCGCCGGCGCTACGGGCCAGTTGAGTTTGGAGGATAATGTCGTCTCGGCTGACGGGACGATCGTTTTCGTGGCGCCAGACCTGTCGGGAACTACCGCCGTGCTGGCAGGTAACACCATCTCGGCCGTCGGTGCAGGGTCACCTGCGGTCATCTCACAGTTGAACGGTGGGTCTTGCGAGATGGCCGGGAACACTTTCGAGGCCGAGGACATAACTGCGGTCAACCCCGCCGTGGTGTTCCTGATATGCACCGGTGCCGACCCACTCGTGGACACCTTCACGGTTACGGGCAACACCATGACTACTAGCGGTAACGGCGGCTCGAGCTTGCTGACGCTGTTCAGCGCCGGCGAGTTGACCATGGCCTCCAATCAGGTAGCTACGGAGGCGACGTTCCAGGTGACGGCGGCTGACGTCGGCGTGGTCTCCGCGAACGACATCCAACTAGAGGACGGCTACTGGATAGTGTCAGGCGGCTCCTCGAGCGATCTGACGGTCGATGCGAACGTTGTCACTTGCGAGGACCCGATCGCCTACGGCCTGTTTGTCTCCGGTGTCGGGAACACTGTCGTGACAGGCAACGAGTTCACCGTCAACGGCACGCCGGCTCCCTCCGCCGTCGCGCTCGCGTTTGCCACCAGCGGCGCACCCATCACGGTCGCCGCCAGCGGCAACACTTTCACCAACTTCAGCCGCGCGCTCTACGTCGCCGACCAAGCCACAACGGCCTGGGGCATCACGGCCACGGTCGAGGACAACGTCTTCGACTTCCCCATCGACGCGGCGCCGAAAGCCGCCGAGCTTTTCAACGTGAAGAGCGCGATCGACGCCCGCAACAACCAGTGGGGCACGAACACGAGCGCCGCCACGGTGACCACCTACGTCACCCTCAGCGGTGACACCGTGGCACAGGGGGGCAGCATCCTACTGAATCCGATCACCTTGCCCTGAGGTTCGAGGCAACCTAGTTCCATCCCATCGCGCGCGGGCCCGGTCCGCGCGCGATGCCGTGGCCGGCGTCGGGCGCAGGCGAGGCAGCGTGACCACCCTGCGTTAGGCTCATGTCCCATGGAGCCGAGGGGCACTGCCGCGCGCTTCGGGAGGGGCCTGTTGGCCAGCGCGCCAGTAGCCCTCGCCTACTTCCCGGTCGCCGTCTCGTTCGGCGTGGCGGCCGCCAAGGCGGGGTTCTCCCTGCCAGAGGCCGCGTTCATGTCGATAGTCATCTACGCAGGCGCCAGCCAGTTTCTCGCCCTGGCGTTGCTGGCGGGAGGGGCGTCCCCGGCGCTCACCGCGATCTCGCTCCTGGCCATGAATGCCCGTCACGTGCTCTACGCGCCCGCCCTGCTGGAGGGGTTGCGTCGCCTAGCCGACCTCCGCGCCCCTCGCCTAGCCGACCCCCGCGCCCCTCGCCTAACCAGCGCCGCGTTCGACGCGCCTGACGCGACCCTCGCCGACTTGCGTGTGCCACCCCGTACCCGCGCCGACCTCCGCGCACGTGGGGAGGCCCGCGCCGACTGGCCGCCCACGCGCTGGTCGTGGTTGTGGGCCTTCGGCCTCACCGACGAGGTGTTCGCCGGCGCCCTTGGTAGGGTCGCGGGGCGAAGGCTGAACTGGAGCGAAGCGTGGCAGACGGGTCTGGGCCTCGGGGCCTACCTTGCTTGGGTCGGGGGCACGACATTAGGCGCGGTCTTGGGCGCTGGGGCCTTCGAGCGCTGGCCGGCCATCGACGCGGCCCTCGGGTTCCTGCTGCCCGCCCTCTTCCTTGCGCTCCTGCTTGCCATGTTCGAGGGGCGGCACCTGGCGGCGGCCGTGGTCGCGGTGGCGGCGTTCGCGCTCGGATCGGCGCTGGCCTCTCCCAGCACAGGGATCTTAGTGGGCATGCTGGCGGGCGGGTTGGCCGGCGTCCTGTCCTCGGCCCGGGGTGAACGTTCTGCCGGCCCCAGTGCGGGCGGCGCGCCTTGAGCCTCGAACTGGTGGCGGTCTGCGCCGTCGTGGGCGTCGGAACTTACCTGTTCCGCTACCTGCCAACGCGCTTGGGCGCGGGGCGTACGCGCGGGCGCTTCGCAGGACCGCTCGGCGCTTTCCTCGGAAGCGTCGGCGTGGCCGCCGTGGCTGCGCTGCTCGCGGCCTCGCTCGAGCCCTACCTGGTGCCGTTCGCCCGCGGCGTGATCGCAGCTGGGCCGAGCCCGGCCGAGGCACGCGCCGCCATAGCGGCCGTGCTCGGAGCTCTTGCCACGGCCGCCACGTTCCGGTGGTGCAAGGACGTCGCCGTCGCGACCCTGACGGGAGCGCTCGTCTACGGCGTAACGTGGTGGTTGACGTGAGCCCTCAGGCCGAAGACAACAGCGCGATGACCCACGTGAAACATCTGGCGGAGACCATCGGTCCGCGGGGGTCGACGACGCCCTCCGAGCGGCAGGCGGCGGAGTACGCCGCGGCCGTCATGCGAGGCGCGGGTCTCGAGCCCCGCCTCGAGGAGTTCACCTCGCCCGTCTCGGGTTGGCGGCCGTTCGCGCTGGGCGCGACCGTTGCCTTGGTGGTCACCGTGCTGCTGCTGCTTTCACCGGGCCTTGCCGGCGGTCGTTGGTTGGCCGCGCTCCTCGGCTTGGTCATGCTCGCCACGACCGCCTCGGTCTTCCTCGAGATGTACTTCCGGCCCAACCTGCTGCGGCCGTTCGTGCGCAAGGGCACGAGCCAGAACGTGTGGGCGGTGATACCTGCGGTGACCCGCGCCGCGGCCGCCACGGCGCGGGTCGTGCTCGTCGCCCACCTCGACACGCACCGCACCCCCTGGGTCTTCATGAGGCCCTGGCGCCTGCGGCTCTTCAGCACGGTCACGGCCCTCGGGGTGGCGGCGTTCGTCATCACGGCGCTGGTCTGCCTGGCGTACGCAGCCACGGGCTGGTCTTGGTTGGTCTGGGTGGCGCTGTGCCTCGCCCCCGTCCACCTGGTCGTGCTGGCGCTCACGCTTCAGCCCGACACGACTCCGCATACGGCGGGCGCCAACGACAACGCCAGCGGCGTCGGGGTGGTGTTGAGCTTGGCACAGCGCCTGGCGCGAGAACCCCTGCAGCACACGGAGGTCTTGGTCCTGGCAAGCGGCTGCGAAGAGGTGGGGTCGGTGGGCTCCAAGGCCTTCATAGTCAGGCATCCGGACCTGCTCGAGGGCGCTTTCGCCATCAGCGTCGACAACGTAGGTGGGCGCGGAGTGGGCGTGTGCTACACGAGCCTGGAGGGCATGGTGTTCCCCTTGAGGCCGTCACCCGAACTCTTCGCGATTGCCGAGGAGATCCGCGTTGCGAACCCCGAGCTCGAGGCCTACTCGCAGCCCTACACCACGCTGCACACGGACGCCACCTGTTTCATGGCGAACGGTGTGCCCTCCCTATCGTTCGTCGGCCTGACTCCCGGAAGCGTCATCCCCGATTGGCACCAGGTGAGTGACGTGCTCAAAAACGTTGACCCCGGGACCGTTTCGCGCACCGAGGAGTTCGTCTGGCGGCTGCTCGGGAGTCTGGATGCCCGTATCCGCGGCTGACGGTGACACGCCCGCCACCGCCATGTCGGCCGTAGCCTCGCCGGTCTCGACCCCGACCGGTTCCAGCCGAGTGCCACCCCGGACCCGAGGGCACGCCGGGCTATAATGCAGCCTCGAAACGTTGAATGGAAAGGCGGGAAACATGCGCGGAAGTCCTCTCGCACGTAAACGGTTCGTCACTCTCTTGCTTGCGCTGCTGCTGGCTGGGGCCGCGGCGGCCGAACGGCTCGTCATCACGGTCCCCTCCGGGCCACCCGAGTACGTGACGGGCGGCGACGCCCGCCTCCTGATCGAGGTGCCCCAGGGCGTAGAGCTGAGCGCCGTGAGCGTCTGGCAAGGCACGAAGGACGTCACGGCCGACTTCGCTCCCTACCGCAAGGGTCACGCACTCGAGGGTCTCGTCAGCGGCCTGCCGCTGGGTGACACGGTGATCACCGTCCTGGCGGGGCTGTACAAGGATCGGCTGACGCTGACCAACCACCGAAGCACGGACGCCATGTTTTCCGGACCCCAGCAGGAGCCGTTCTTCTGCGCCACCGAGAGCCACCGCGACAGGGCCGCACTTGGCGACATCCTCGACGACGACTGCTCCATGGAGACGCGCGTCGACTTCTTGTACTGGTCCACCGCCGCCGACGACTTCCTGCCCTACGACGCCGGCGCGGCGCGGCCCGACGACATGGCCACCGTGACGCTGCCCGACGGCCGTGACGTCGACGCCATCGTGCGCTGGGAGCGGGGCACCCTCGACCGCTTCATCTACTCCATCGCCATGCTCTCGCCCAACGGCCAAGACGCCGCCACGCCCGACCTCAGCGCTTGGAACCGTCGCCTCATCTATCAGTTCCAGGGCGGCGTCGGCGTGGGCCACTATCAGGGAAGCCCGAGCCGGGGCTACATGCTCAACCCGACCTACTTAGGCCTCGGTTACGCCATCGCCTACTCCACCGGGACCAAGACGGACGTGCACTACAACCTGATCGTGGGCGGCGAGACGGCGCTGATGGTCAAGGACCGCTTCGTCAGCGCGTACGGCGTCCCCGACTACACGGTCGGTCTCGGCGGCTCCGGCGGGGGGATCCAGCAGTACATCTACGGCCAGAACCTTCCCGGCCTCCTTGACGCGCTGATCCCGCAATACCCGTACCCCGACATGGTGACCCAGACCATCCACGTTGGCGACTGCGAGCTTCTGGAGCGCTGGATGGACGCCAAGGTGGCTCAAGACCCCGACTCCAAGTGGGCCACGTGGAGCAACCGCACCATCCTCGAAGGCATGGCAGCCTGGGACGACATCCCCAACCCCTACTTCGGTGGCGAACCGGGCCTCACCGAATGCATCAACGGCTGGCGGGGCCTCAGCCCCCTCGCCCTGAACCCCCACTTCGGCACTGCCCCCGGCATCACGGCCGAACAGCAGGCCGCCGTCGACTGGACTCACTTCGAGGACGCCGTGCAGGTCTACGGGCGCCGGGCCGACGGCTACGCGCGCAGCACATGGGACAACGTCGGGGTGCAGTACGGCCTCGTCGCCCTGAACCAGGGCCAGATCACGCCCGCGGAGTTCCTCGACCTCAACGCGTTCGTGGGGGGCTGGAAGGACCAGTCCGAGATGGTCCAGGAGGGCTGCCCGTTCATCGAGCAGCTGTGCGACGACCCCACGCAGTTCGACCCGTGGAGCTCGCGCAACATGAACCTGAGCCCGGACGGCCTCACACCCGCCCCGCGCACCGCCGCCGACCCGGGAGCCATCGACGCCGTGCTGAGCAGTGGACTCTACTTCCGTGGCGAGCTGAACCTGCCCACCATCGACGTGAGGCACTACCTCGAGCGTGAGCTGGACATGCATAACACCAGGCAGTCGTTCGTCATCCGCGAGCGTATAAAGCGCAACGGCTCTCCCGAGGGCAACCAGGTCATCTGGTTCGTCGACGCGGTGCCCGGCGAGCCCCGCTACGACCCGACCCTACAGGCGTTCCAAGTCATCGATCAATGGATGGCCAACCTCGAGAAGTACCCCGGCATGAGCGTGGCCGAGGCGCGACCCGCGCGGGCCGTCGACTCCTGCTTCGCGGCCGATGGTGAGTTGCAGTACGCGGGCGCCGACGCCTGGTGGGGCATCATCGACGACCACCGGGCCGGCCCCTGCGCGGAGCGCTACAAGATCTACGGCACGTCGCGCACGCAGGCCGGCGCGCCCTTCACGGGTGACGCCTACAAGTGCGACCTGCAGCCCGTGCGCGCCGCCGTCGCTTCCGGCGTCTACGGCGACTGGCGCCCGACCGACGCGCAAGTGGCGCGGCTCGAGGCCATCTTCCCGACGGGAGTGTGCAAGTACTAGAGCGACTTCAATCACCTAGGTCAATGTCGCGCTGTTGAAACACGTGAGATGCTGGCCGGCATGACACTCACTCGCCACGACCTCGCCGCCTGCTTCGTGCCCGACCCCTCGGGCCCGAGCAGGCGGGTTCTCGTCAAAGAACCCGGCTTGACGATCCTCCACCTGACGATGGGACCGGGCCAAGCCATGCCGGTCCACAACCACCCCGGTTGCACCGTGACCATCCAGTGCATGGCGGGGGAGGCATGCGTCGTGTTGGAGGGCGCAAGCTACCCACTCAAGACGCACGAGTTGTTCAGCTTCTCCGGTGAGCTGATGGTGCGGCCCTGCAACGAGTCGGACGAACCCGCAGCGGTGCTCATCACGCTGGCCGAGGTGACCGACCGCGCCGCCTGAGGCCTAGTTCCGGCGAGGCGGCCGGCGTGGCAAGATCACTCCGGCCAGCACCAACACCGTCGAGACCGCGCTGACGGTCACGCCGACGATGGCGGCTATGCGGATGATGATGCGTTCCGCCGGCAAGGTTATCTCGGTGAGCGGGGCTCCAACGACCAGCGCCGACGCCAGCATGAGGCCCACCAGCGAGATGCTCAGCACCATGCGCCTGAAGCCCCGCTCGAAACCGCGCTCCACCGACTCGAGACGGTAGGTCAGGTTTCCCACGTCCATCTGCAGGGCGGTGCGGCCATGCTCGAAGTCCTCCAGCAGGTTGAGCGCCGCCCCCACGAGGTTCGGTACACGGCCGATGGCCTCGCGCGTCCACGGCTCGAGGACGTCGGGCACGAACTTACGCGGGTCGAGGCGCCTGAGGACCAGGTCGCGCAGCGTGCGGTAGGCGATGTCCACCACCTCGTCCGCCTCCTCGCCACCCATCAGCGTGCGCATGATGCCCTCGCCCTGGCCCATGGCCTTGAACGCCAGCGTGAACTCGCGCCGCAGCCTCAGCCCGTGGCGCATGAGCAGCGTCACCAGCTCGCTCAGGAGCTCGCCGACGTCGGGGTTCGTGGGGTGCAGTAGGAGGTGGCGGTTGAGCAGGCGCCGCACGTCGCGCTCCAGCGCCGCCGAATCGACCGAAACGTTCGGTTGACACACGGAAAGCAACACCCGCGCGGTGGGGCCGGCGGCGCGGTCGTGTAGCGCCCAGATGAGTTGCGCCAACCGAACGCGGTCGCCGCGCGCGAGCTGGCCCACCTGGCCCATGTCGAGGAACACGATCTGCCCCTGCTGGCGGTCGTACCAGACGTTGCCGCCATGCAGGTCCGCGTGGAAGAAGCCGTCAAGCACGACCTGCTGCAAGAGCACCTCGAAGAACTGAAGCGCCAACTTGCGCCGCCCACGCTCGTCCAGGCCGAGGGCGGTGACGTCCGTGATCTTCTTGCCAGAGACTCGCTCGAGCGTCAGGACCCGGCGGCTCGACCAGTCGCCATAAACCGCCGGCACGTGCACGAACGGGAACTCCTTCAGGTTGTGCCTGAGCTGCTCGGCCTGATACGCCTCGTTGTCGAAGTCGAGCTCGTCGACGACCAAGTCCGCGAACTCGTCGAACAGCGGCGAGAGCCCCAAGCGGCGCACCCGCCCAAGCCGCGCCTCGAGGGTCGCGATGAGGTCTCGCAACACGTTCAGGTCGCCGCGCACCTGCACTTCGATGTTGGGGCGCAGCACCTTGACCACTACCGACGTCCCGTCGGGCAAAGTGGCCGCGTGCACCTGGCCCATGGACGCGGCGGCCAGCGGGGTGGGATCGAACGTGGCGAAGGCTTTGGAGAGGGGCATCTTGAGGTCGCGCTCCACGAGCGCAGAGGCCTCCGCGAACGTGAACGGCCGCACGTGATCCTCGAGCGTCTCGAGCTCCGCGCGCCAGGTTGGCGGCAGCACCTCGATACGGCTCGCCACCAGCTGCCCGAACTTCACGAAGGTCGGCCCCAGTTCCTGGAGCATGAGGCGCAACTTCACGGCCGCGCTTCCCTCGACCAGGCGCGGCCTCAAGCGGTAGAGGATGCGCTTCATGAAGTTGCGGACGGGCCCCAGGAACGTGTAGCCGAGCGCTATGTCTATCAGGTACGAGCGCAAGATGGCGATCAGTTGCACCGTGCGCAGGTTCTCCACCAGGCGGTTGCGCTCCCCGCCCGGCAGGCGCTCGAGCCAGCGCCAGTAAGCCGGCGAGGCCCGGGACTCGGCTGGCTTGCGGGGGCTGTCGAAGCCGACGATGGCGTCGAGCACGAACACGAGCACGCCCATCAGCACCGCACCCATGAAGGCCGTCGTCAGGCGCCCCAGGGGGTCCGCCCAGCCCTCTCGCGCCAGGTAGCTTAGACCTAAGAAGATGAGGACGTCGACGACCATGGCGATGAGGCCCAGTGACCAGATGTAGAGGCGGCCGGTGAACACGAGCATGACGGGGCGCACGAAGGAGTGGAGCGCGCCGAAGACGAGGCCCACCAACAAGTAGGCGAGCAGTGGCGGCAACGCCGCCGCCGGAGCGTCGCTGCCGCGCGCCAGTAGGCCCGGCACGACGTTCAGCACCACCGCAGCGGAGAGCGTGTAGACGAGTAGTCTCACCAGGAAATAGATCATCGGCTGCGCACCGGCATGCCCAATATTGGCACCTCGCGCGCGGTGCGTCGCCGGTAACCGCCCCTCGGACGCCTCAGGGGCCGTGTCGGCTTCGGCTGCGGATCAGGTAACGAGGGTCGCGAGTCATCCGAACGGCGGATGCGCCAAGGCGTTCCCCGACCTAACCTGTTGTCAAGGAGGTAGTCATGAACGAGGCCACAGGCAGCAACGAGAACGGCGGCGGCCAGGGAGCCGACCACGGGTCCGGTGCCGGCACCGCCGGCAGCAGCGAGTCGCGGACCAGGGACGGCCGCACCACTACGGAGGAGTTCCGCGTATCCGGCGAGGCGGTCGTTTCCAAGGTCAAGGAGCTCGTGCGAGAGGGCAACGTGCGCCGCATCGTCATTAAGAACGACGACGGTAAAGCGCTCATAGAGATCCCGCTCACGATCGGGGTCATCGGCACCGTGCTGCTGCCCGTCTGGGCGGCGGTGGGCGCGATAGCCGCGATGGTCGCGCACCTGACGATCTCCGTCGAGCGCGTGGTGCAAGACGAGGAGCAGCCGCAAGCCTGAGTCAGTAACTGGGCCGAGCCCGAAGCGAGACTGACCACGGAAGATGCGCGGGTGCCGGACGCGCGGGTGCCCGACGCGCGGGTGCCGGACGCGCGGGTGCCCGACACCAGGATGCAGGAAGGGCGGATGCCGGGTGCGCGAGCCCCCGACGGGCGGCCAAGTCTCTTGGTCCTGCTGCCGACCCGCCGACGCTAACGGCGCCCGCGGTCCTGGCGCCGCCGGGCTCCGGTCTGCTCAGCCAGGTACCGCAACCCCGGCTGCAACGGTGGCCGCGCGCAGCACGTCGGCCACCAGGTCCTCGGCTGCCTCGATGCCCACCGAGAGGCGCACGAGGCCATCGGTGACGCCCTCGGCGGCGAGCAGCTCCTGGGGCAGAAGCTGGTGGGTCGTCGAGGCCGGGTGGCACGCCAAGGAGGCAACGTCGCCGAGCGATACCGCGTGGTCGAAGAGCCGCAAGGACTCGAGGAACGCGGCCGCCGCAGGCAGGCCGCCCTCCAACTCGAGCGAGACCATGCCGCCGAAGTCACTCATCTGGCCGGCCGCTACGGCGTGACCAGGATGATCCTCGAACCCCGGATAGTGGACCCGCGAAACGCCCGGCCGGCCGCGAAGCGCCTCGGCCACCGCGCGGGCGTTGCTGCAGTGAGCCTCCATGCGCAAGTGAAGCGTGCGCATGCCGCGCAGCAAGAGGTACGCCGCCTGCGGGTCCAGAGCGGCCCCAAGGTGGCGCAGGCCCTCCATGCGAACCTCGTGAAGGAGCTCGGCCGGACCGACCATCACGCCGCCCAGCAGGTCGCCGTGTCCACCAAGGTACTTGGTGGCGGAGTGCACCACGATGTCGATCCCGTGCTCGATGGGCCGCGTCAGGTAGGGGGTGGCGAACGTGTTGTCGGCCACGCTGATGAGGCCGTGCGTGGCGGCGACCCGCCCGACCAGCGACAGGTCGTGGACGCGCAGGTCGGGGTTGGTGGGCGACTCCACGTAGATCATGCGGGTGTTCGGACCCACCGCGGCCTCGAGCTCCGCGTCGTCCACCGCCCGTGAAGTGACGCCGAACCGCGGCAGCAGGTCGGTGAGCATGCCGCGCGTGCCGCCATACAGCGGTCCCAGCAGCAGCACCTCGTCACCCTGTTTCAATAGGCTCAAGAACGCGGCCGAGATTGCGCCCATGCCGGACGCGAAGGCCACGCCCTCCTCGGCGCCCTCGAGGGCGGCGACCTTCTCCTCCACGGCCCTCACCGTGGGATTGCCGATCCGCGAGTAGACGTTGCCCTCGGCTTCGCCCGCGAAGATCGCGGCGCCCCGGGCCATGTCGCCCAGCACGAACGTGCTGGTCTGGTAGATGGGCGTGGCGTGCGCCTTGGTCAGCGGATCCGCATGCTGTCCGGCGCGCACGGCACGCGTGGCGAACCCTCGCCCCGTCCCGTTATCGTTCATGCCTCAAGTCTAAACGGCCCGCCGGCCACCGAACGTCCGTCCAGGAAGCACGAGTGCACGGCGCGTGCGCCTCGGCCCTTTGCCAAGCGCCGGGGCGTAGGCGTAGAATGCCGCCACCGAACAATGGTGACGGCGGAACCCGTACACCTCTATATCTATACGCAGGGACGGTGGCTCGAAGATGATCGATACGGCACAGGAGCTTCTCAACTACGTCGGCGGCGAATGGCAGCGTTCGCGGTCCGGCACGCATCAAGACGTACACAACCCCGCCACTGCCGCGACGATCGCGCGCGTGCCCATGAGCGCCAAGGACGAGGTCGACGAAGCGGTGAAGGCCGGCGTGGCGGCGTACAAGGCGTGGCGCGAAACGCCCGTGGTCGACCGGATCAAGCCGCTATTCAAGCTGCGCGAGTTGCTCATCGCGAACGCTGACGAACTCGGCCGCACCATCACCAACGAGGCCGGCAAGACCTACGCGGAGAGCATGGGCGAGATGGCGCGCGGCGTTGAGAACGTCGAGGTGGCCTGCGGCACGCCTTACATGATGCAGGGCACCAACAACGAAGACATCGCCCACGGCATCGACGAGCACATGATCCGCCAGCCGCTCGGCGTGGTGGCGGCCATCACGCCGTTCAACTTCCCGGGCATGATCCCGCTGTGGTTCCTGCCTTACGCCGTGGCGACTGGCAACTGCTTCCTGCTCAAGCCGAGCGAGAAAGTGCCCATGACCACCCAGCTGCTGTTCCGCCTCCTCGAGGAGGCCGGCTTCCCGCCCGGCGTGGTGGGGCTGGTCAACGGTGGCAAGGAGACGGTCGACGCGATCCTGGACCACCCCGACGTCAAGGCCATCTCCTTCGTGGGCTCTACGCCCGTCGCGCGCTACATCTACTCCCGCGCCACCGCGAACGGCAAGCGGGCCCAGTGCCAGGGAGGGGCCAAGAACCCCGCCGTCATAATGCCCGACGCCGAGATGACGATGGCCACGCGCATCCTGACCGACTCCGCGTTCGGTTGCGCCGGCCAGCGTTGCCTCGCCACCTCGGTCGCCATCACGGTGGGCGACGCGCGTAAGGAGTTCACCGAGCGCCTGGTGGCGGCAGCCGAGCAGCGCAAGGTCGGGTACGGCCTCGAGAAGGGCGTGGAGATGGGCCCCGTCATCTCCGCGGAGTCACGCAGCCGCATAGCCGGCCTGATCGACAAGGGCGTCAGCCAGGGCGCCCGCCTGCTGACGGGCGGCGCTGAGGCCGCGGTGGACGGCTTCCGAGACGGTTACTTCATGCACCCGACGGTGCTCGATGACGTGGCCCCCGGCAGTGAGCTCGCCAAGACCGAGGTCTTCGGCCCCGTGCTGTCGATGATGCACGCCTCGAGCCTCGACGAGGCCATCAGCTGGGTCAACGACCGCGCCTTCGGCAACCAAGCCTCCATCTTCACCAGCTCCGGCAGCGCCGCCCGCCAGTTCCGGCACCAGGCGATAGCCGGCAACATCGGCATCAACTTAGGGGTCGCGGCGCCCATGGCGTTCTTCCCGTTCAGCGGTTGGAGCGACAGCTTCTTCGGTGACTTGCACGCGCAGGGAGCGCACGGAATCGAGTTCTACACGCAAACGAAGATCGTCATCGAGCGGTGGCCCGAGAGCTGGAGCCGCACCTTCTGAGTTGATCGAGCACGTTCGCGGTCGCAGTAGGGAGGCGGCCGCGGACGCTATCTAAACCTAGTCGGCCCCGTAACACACTGCCGGCGCCCTACGCCGGCGGAGTCCCAGGAGGAGCATGGAGCAACACGAGTTGTCGCTGGCGCAGCTACAGGACTCTTTCTCCGAGACCTATCCGCGCTACACGAAGAACGAAGCCACCGTGGAGGCCGACCGCTGCCTGTACTGCTTCGACGCCCCCTGCATAAAGGCGTGCCCCACGAGCATCGACGTTCCCACCTTCATCCGCCAGATAGCCAACGACAACCTGCTGGGCGCCGCTACGACCATCCTCGAGTCGAACCTCATGGGTCACTCGTGCGGCCGCGTTTGCCCGGTGGACGAGCTCTGCGTCGGCGCCTGCGTGCTCGGACGGGAACACCGCCCCATCGCCATCGGCCGGCTGCAGCGCTACGCCACCGACTTCGTCTTCGACAACGACATCCCGGTGTTCGAGCCCGGGCCCGACACGGGCAAGAGCGTGGCCGTCATCGGCGCGGGCCCGGCGGGCCTAAGCGCCGCCGGCGAGCTGGCCAAGCGCGGCGTTCGGGCCACCGTCTTCGAGCGTAAGGAGCTGGGCGGCGGCCTCTCCACCTACGGCATCGTCGTCTTCCGCGAGCCCACCCAGGTGGCCCTGGACGAGGTCGAGTTCGTAAGGAAGCTCGGGGTCGAGGTTCGCACCGGGGTAGAGATAGGGCGCGACGTCACCGCCCAGCAGCTGCTCAACGATTACGACGCCGTGGTATTGGCCGCCGGCACCGGCCGCGTGCCCGACCTGGACGTTCCGGGCGAGGACCTACGGGGCGTCGTCGAGGCCCTGCCGTTCATCGCGGCAACCAAGATGGCCGACAAGGACGGCCTGGAGGCCCTGAACGCCATCGAGGTCGGCAACGAGGTCATCGTGGTGGGTGCCGGCAACACCGCCATCGACGCCGCCACGGTCGCCAAGCGCTTGGGCGCCGAGCGCGTGACCATGCTCTACCGCCGCAGCCGCGAGGAGATGGGCGCGTACGACTTCGAGGTCGACTTCGTCCGCAGCGAAGGCGTCGACATCAGGTTCCAGACCCAGCCCGTGGAGTTCATCGGGGAGAACGGCAGACTAAGGGCCGTGCGCTGCGTGCGCACGCGCCTGGGCGAGCCAGACGAGGACGGTCGGCGCCGGCCGGAGACCGTTCCCGGCAGCGAGTTCCTGCTTCCCGCCGATCAGGTCATCAAGGCGATCGGGCAGGAGAAGCTCATCGCGCTCTACGACGCGGTGGGTGTCGACCACGTTGGTGGTTACGTGAAGACCGACGACGAGCTGCGCACCAGCAACCCCAAGGTGTTCGGCGCCGGCGACTGCGTGCGCGCAACCGGCCACGCCCTCACCGTCACGGCGGCAGAGGACGGCAAGATCGTCGCCCGCGCCATCGCCAAGCAGCTCGGCCTGCCCGAGCCCGAGAGCGCCCCGGGCGCCACCCGCGGCCGTTTCCTTCACGAGACAGTCAACGAGTTCGGGAGGATCCATGGCTGACCTGACTACCGACTTCGCGGGGATAAAGAGCCCGAACCCCTTCTGGCTCGCGTCGGCCCCGCCGACCAACTCCGCCTATCAGATCAACAAGGCCTTCGAGTACGGTTGGGGCGGCGCCGTGTGGAAGACGATCGGCGACCCCGTCCTTAACGTCTGCAACCGTTACGGCGCCTTCGAGTACGCCGGCAACCGTCTCGTGGCCATCAACAACGTCGAACTCATCTCCGACCGCCCCATCGAAGTGAACCTGCGCGAGATCCGCGAGGTCAAGAAGCTTTGGCCCGACAGGGCCGTGATCGTCTCGGCCATGGTCTCCAGCAACGAGGCGGCCTGGAAGCAGGTCGTGCAGCAGATCGAGGACACGGGTGCCGACGGCATCGAGCTCAACTACGGCTGCCCGCACGGCATGAGCGAGCGCGGCATGGGTGCCGCCGTCGGACAGGTGCCCGAGTACTGCGAGATGATCACCGGTTGGGTGACCGCGGCCGCGAGCATCCCCGTGATCGTGAAGCTCACTCCCAACGTCACCAACATCGTGCCGCCGGCTCACGCGGCCATCAACGCCGGCGCCGACGGCATCTCACTCATCAACACCATCAACTCGATCGCCGGCGTCGACCTCGACAGCTTCGAGTTGAGGCCCAACGTGGGCGGCAAGGGCAGCCACGGCGGTTACGCGGGGCCTGCGGCTCGCCCCATCGCACTGCACCTGCTCTCGCAGGTGGCTGCGGACCCCAAGTACCAGGCTGCCGGTATCCCGATCTCGGGCATGGGCGGCATCGAGACGTGGCGCGACGCGGCCGAGTTCGTCCTCCTGGGTTCGACCAGCCTCCAGGTCTGCACGGCCGTCATGCATTACGGCTTCCGGATCATCCACGAACTGTGTGACGGGCTGTCCAACTGGCTTGACGACAAGGGCGCCGCCTCGCTCGGTGAGGTCGTGGGCGCGTCGGTAAGCCGCATCAGCAACTTCGGCGACTTCGACCTCTCGTTCAAGTCGGTGGCCGTCATCGACGAGGACAAGTGCATCCAGTGCAACCTCTGCTACGTGGCCTGCGACGAGGGCGCACACCAGTGCATAGACCTGACGGCCGACGGCGTGCGCGTGGATCCAGCTACCTACACGGGCAGCGCCCTGCTCCAGCCGATAGTGCGCGAGGAGGACTGCGTGGGTTGCGACCTCTGCAGCCTCGTGTGCCCCGTGGATGCGTGCATCACCATGGTCGAGCGGCCGCCCGAGCGCGCGCCCGTGACGTGGAACGAACTCACGCGCACTCGGCCGGAAGTGACCACCGATTGGGACGCGATGATCGCCTACCGCAAGGAAGTCGGCATCGAGATCCACTGAGGACCGGGCCGCGTGAGGGCGCGCGCAGCGCCTTCACGCGGCCCACAGGACAACCGCGAAAGGACGAACGTGAGCCTGCTTATCAAGAACGGCGAGATTGTGACGGCGGCCTCCCGCATGCGGGCGGACATATATTGCGAGGACGAGACCATCACGCGGATAGGCCAGAAACTGGACGCCCCGGCCGGCGCCCAGGTGATAGACGCTACCGGCAAGTACGTATTTCCAGGTTTCATCGACCCACACGTGCATATTCACTTGCCGTTCATGGGCACCGTCACCAAGGACACCCACCGCACGGGCAGCCAGGCCGCACTGGTGGGCGGCACGACGACGTTCATCGAGATGATGGCGCCCAACCGGCAGGAAGACCTCATGAAGGGCTACCGCCACTGGAACGAGCTGGCCGGGGGTAACAGCGCCTGCGATTACACGTTCCACGTCGGCGTCACCAAGTTCGACGACCAGACCGAGGCGCAACTGCGCGAGATCGTGCAAGACGGCATGACCTCTTTCAAGGTCTTCCTCGCCTACAAGGGCTTCTTCGGAGTCAACGACGAGGAGCTCTTCAAAGCCCTCACCTTGGCCAAGGAGCTAGGCGTCCGGGTAACGGCCCACTGCGAGAACGACGAACTCGTGGCGCAACTGCAGGCACAGCTCCTTGCGGCGGGCAAGACGGGCCCCGAGTGGCACGAGCCATCGCGCCCCGAGCGCGTGGAGGCCGACGGCACCAGCCACTTCGCGGCCTTCCTCGAGATCACCGGTGCCAAAGGCTACGTGGTGCACCTCAGCTGCGCTCCGGCGCTCGAGGCGGCCCTGGCGGCCAAGGAGCGCGGTGTGGACATCGCCATCGAGTGCGTGGTGCCGCACCTCGTCCTCGACAAGTCGTACGCCGAACGCCCCGATTTCGAGGGCGCCAAGTACGTCATGTCGCCACCATTGAGAGACAAGCGCAACCAGGAACCCCTGTGGCACGCGCTCAACGCAGGGCTCGTCGACACGGTGGCCACCGACCATGCGCCCTTCGACTTCAAGGGTCAGAAGGACATGGGCCGCGGCGACTTCACCAAGATCCCGAACGGCATACCCACCATCGAGGACCGCGTGAACCTCCTCTACACGTACGGCGTGAGCCGCGGGCGGCTCTCGCTGGAGCGCTTCGTAAGTGCGGCCAGCACCCGCGCCGCTCAACTCTTCGACCTCTACCCCCGAAAGGGCACGATCGCGGTCGGCTCGGACGCCGACCTCGTGGTGTACGACCCCACCTTCCGGGGCCGCATCAGCGCCGAGACTCAGACCATGAACGTCGACTACTCGGGTTTCGAGGGCGTCGAGATCGACGGGCGCCCCAGCGTGGTGACCGTCCGTGGTCAGGTAGCCGTCCAAGACGGCAAGTTCGTGGGCGACCCGGGGCGCGGCAAGCTGCTGCGGCGCACGCCGACGAAGTAGGGAGACAGTGACCGAGGCCCCCGCAATCATCGAAGTCGAAGGCGTCAGTAAACTCTTCCGTGTCGGCAAGACCGAGGCGGTGGCGTTACAAGACGCCGATCTGCAAGTAGCCGACGGGCAGTTCGTGAGCCTGATCGGACCATCCGGCTGCGGTAAGACCACACTGATGCGGCTCGTGGCGGACCTGATAGAGCCCACCAGCGGCCGCATCACGGTGGCGGGCAAGACGCCCAAGGAGGCGCGGGCCTCGCGCGAGTACGGCTACGTCTTCCAGGCGCCCGCCCTGTATGACTGGCGCAACGTACTCAGCAACGTCATGCTGCCCCTCGAGATCATGGGGTACTCCAAGGCCAAGCGCCGTGCGCGGGCCGAGGAGATGCTCGAGATGGTGGGTCTCGAGAGCTTCCACCGCTCCTACCCCTGGCAGTTGTCGGGCGGCATGCAGCAACGCGTCTCGATAGCCAGGGCTCTCGCCTTCGACCCCAAGCTGCTGCTGATGGACGAGCCCTTCGGCGCCCTCGACGAGATCACGCGCGAGGCGATGAACTTCGAACTCCTGAGGCTGTGGAGCCAGACGAAGAAGACGGTCGTGTTCGTCACGCACTCCATCGCCGAGGCGGTCTTCCTCTCCTCTCACGTCGTCGTGATGACGGCCCGGCCCGGGCGGATCAGCGAGACGATCGAGGTCGACCTCCCCTACCCGCGAGGCACGGAGACGCGCGAGAGCGAGCGTTTCTTCGACCTGACGACGCGCGTGCGCGAGGCGTTGCGCGAGGGCAAGGAGGGTGCGGAGGTCGCTGCGCCCGGCCCCGAGCGCCGCCCGGTGGCCAAGGCAGGGTACTGAGTGGCGGCCGCCGTCCCTACGGCCTCGCCCCGCGGCAAAGGCCGCCTGGCGGCGGCGCTGCCCGTCGTGGCGGTTGCGGCCATCGCGATCGCCCTCATGTACCCGCTGGCCCTCCTGCTGGGCCTGCCGTTGGCCAAGCTGCGCATGGACAACGTCGCGAACTGGGTAAGGCTCGTCTCGGCGCCCCACGCCCTGGCGCAGGCGCCCAGCGACCCCGCTGCCGGCGCGGCGGCCGGCACTCGGCTGGCGTTCGGTGGGGTCGGTCCGGACTCGAGCGCCGAGCGCTCCGTGCTCGTGTACGGGGGCGAGCCCCTGAGCGCGCGCTTCGACCTCATCGATGGAGAACTCGTGCTCGAGGACGCACTGCCGGGGCCACTCCTCGAATGGGGGTCCGCCCTCACCCCCGCGGGCGGTGGCGGGCTGATCTACCGGTTGCCCGAAGGCGCGAGCGTGGAGCAGGCGCTCTACCTGAACGGCCGGCTGTTGCTTCCCGGCGTCAGCCTGGCCGTGGAGCGGCCCGACGGCGTGCTGAACAGCTTCACGTTTCCAGACGCGGAGAGCGGTCCCGTCCTGGTGAACGACAAGGTCCTGCTGGAGGGTGAGGGGTTCGAGGCCGAGGGCAAACACGTTACCCTTGACGCCCCGGCACCTTTCAACGCCGTCGTCAGCCGCGTGAACGGCGACTACGCGCCGGTGGACCCGGCTACCGGCACCATCGTGCTGGCCGAGCCCTCGGGTGTCGCACCTCGCGTTGCCGACAGACAGCTGTCGCTGGGGGAACTCCTCGTGGGCGCGGTCGACGGCTCTAACCGGGTCTTCCAGTTGCAGCACGTTCCGCTGGTGGAGTCCGACCCCGAGCGCCGCATCATGCTCGACGGCGCCGAGCTGTCGTCCGCTGCCGAGCGACCTCAGGAGCGCGTCGACGGTGAGCGCGCCACTTTCACGTTCGCGGGCGATCGGGGCGTGGTCACCGTCGGTGGGGTCGAGGTCCTGGAGGGGAAGGATTTCACGCGCTCCGGCAACCAGATCACCTTCACTACCAGGCCGGCCCGTAACGCCGCGCTCAGGCAGTACCCCGATTACCTGGTCAGCGACCCGGCCAACGGCACCATCACGCTGGCAACGCCGCCGCAACCGGGCAGCGCGCTCTGGGCGGCCTCGTACACCTACTACGACCACCCCGCTTGTGGCGCTACCGAGTTCGAGTGCTTCCTCACGATGCCTCAGCACCCGATGCCGTTCCCGCACTGGATCGCCAAGCGCATCGGGCCGTTCCTCACCGCGTACCCGCTCACCGACTCCCGCAACGTGGTGAGAGCCACCCTCTACACGGCCGGTGGCACCCTGACGGCGCTACTCTTCGGCGGCATCTTCGGCGTGCTCCTCGCCATCTTGTTCGTGGCCATCCGGCCGCTCGAGAGTGCGCTTCTACCGTGGGTGATCGCTTCTCAGACGGTGCCGATAATCGCGCTCGTGCCCGTGCTCGTGCTCCTGTTGGGCAAGGCCGGGGTGACGGTGCAGACGAGCCTCGTACCGGCCGCCCTGGTCGGCGCCTACATCGCCTTCTTCCCCGTCACGGTGGGCACCGTGACGGGCCTGCGGGCCGTGGATCCCCTCTCCATCGACCTCATGAAGAGCTACGCGGCGTCGCCGTTCCAGCTCTTCTGGAAGGTCAGGTTCCCGGCGGCCGTTCCCTACCTCTTCATCAGCCTCAAGCTCGGCGCGGCGGCGGCGTTGGTGGGGGCGTTGGTCGCCGAAACCGAGTCGAACAACAGGCTAGGCCTGGGCTACGCCATCGTCGGGCAGGTGCAGGCCGGAAACGTCTCCGACGTCTGGATCTTGCTGCTCATCTCGGCCGCTCTCGGGATCACCCTCGTGGCCATAGTGGGCCTGTTCCAACGTTTCATAGCGCCATGGGAGCTCAGATGATGGGCGTGGAGGCGGACGGCGTGCGCACCGCGGTCCCTGGGGCTTCGCAAGCGGCGTGGCGGCCTCACTGGCCGACGCTCGCGCTGTTGGTGATCGCGCTGGCGGGCCTGGCCGGGCCGTTCGAGTCCGGAGCGGGAGCGTACCTGTTGACCGACTCCGGCGGGCCCCTGATCAGCGGTCTGGCGCTGCTGGTGTTGCTCGGCGCGGCCGTCCTGCCGGCGGCCTGGGGCGGGCCGTGGACGGTGCCGATCGCCACCCCCCTGGCGCTCCTGGCTGGCTTCCTCGCCATGCTCGGGCAACGCTCGCTGCCTGGCGCCGCCGATTGGGGCTATTGGCTCACGCTCGTAGGCAGCCTGGCGGCGGCGGCCACGGCGGCCGGCCGCATAAGCGTCATCGAGCTCGAGAGCGACGCACCCCGCTGGCAGCACAGGCTCCAGGGGCTCGTGCCGGCCGCCACCGTGGCGTTCCTGGTCCTCCTGGTCTGGGAGGGCCTCGTGGTCGGTTCGCGGGTGCCCAAGGGCATCTTCCCGCGCGTAAGCGACATCTGGGCCGCTCTGCTTGGAACCTGGCGCGTGCTGCTAGCCGACGCCTACCTCACGTTCGTCAGGGAGGTCCTCTTCGGTTTCGCCGTGGGGCTCACGACCGGCTTCCTGGTGGGCAGCGCCATTGCCTTCAGCCGCTTCCTGCAGCGCGGGTTCCTGCCGCTGGCCACGGCGTTCGGCGCCGTACCCATCGTGGGGCTGGCGCCGGTACTCGGCCGCGCCCTCGGCGTGGACTGGGAGTCGAAGGCTGCCGTGGTCGTGATCGTGACGTTCTTCCCGGTCGTCCTCAACACGGTGCAGGGCCTCACGCTCGTGGACCCGCTGAAGTTGGAGCTGCTGCGTTCGTACGCCGCAGGGCCCCTGAAGGTGTTCTTCTCGCTGCGCGTACCGAACGCCCTGCCGTACCTGTTCAACGCCCTCAAGGTGGCCGTGGTGATCGGCATCGTCAGCGTGATCGTCGCCGAGTTCCTCATCCCGGGTCCTCCGAACGGGCTTGGGCAGCGCATCAGCCTGTCCGCGCACCGTGGCGCTTTCGACGTCGTGTTCGCAGCGATCTTCGTCTCCAGCGTCATCTCGATGGCGTTGTACGCCACCATCACACTATTGGAGCGCGTGCTCACGGCTTGGCACCCGTCCACGAGGGGGTCATGAGTATGTGAGTCGCCCGGCCCCCGCACCGCGCAAGTCCGGCAACAACGTAGGAATCTCGCTCAGGAGGCAACGAATGAAACGAATTCTGTACGCCCTTACCGCCCTGCTTCTCTTGTCCGTGCCCGTGGGGATGGCGCAGAACCTCATCCCCGTCAACTTCCAGTCGAAGTGGTTCCCGCAAGCGCAGTTCGCGGGGTACTTCGTGGCACAAGACAAGGGCTTCTACGCCGAGGAGGGACTGGACGTCACCGTGCTGGATGGCGGCAACGTCAACCCCACGGTGGCGGTGGCCTCGGGTAACGCCGACTTCGGGACGGACTGGTTGGCCAACATCCTCGTGCAACGCGAGCAGGGTCTGAACGTCGTGTACATCGGACAGATGTTCCAGGTGGCCGGCTACCGCCTCGTGGCCCTCAAGAGCTCCGGCATCGAGACGTTCGCCGACATGGCGGGCCGCAAGGTCGGGGTGTGGGCCTTCGGGAACGAGTTCGCGACGGAGGCGGTCTTCGCCAAGGCCGGGCTGACGTCGAGCCTCGACCCCACCATCTCGAACCCCGACGTCGAGGCCGTCGTGTACGCCTTCGACCCCGGCCTGGTGTTCCCCAACGAGGTCGACGTGGCCAGCGCCATGACCTACAACGAGCTCGACCAGATCGTCGGGCTCGGTTATGACCTTTCGGTCCTGAACGTGCTGAACCCGGCCGACATCGGCGCCGACATCCTCGAGGACGGCGTCTTCGCGAACGCCGACGTGCTGGCGACGGACAACTTCAAGGGCTCCGGCCTGACGGGCAAGGAGGTGGCGGAGCGCTTCCTGCGCGCGTCCATCCGCGGGTGGCAGTACGCCGTCGATAACCAGGAAGAGGCCGTCAACATCGTCCTCAAGTCCTGTGGTGATACGTGCGCCGGCTCCGGCAGCCGCCAGAGCCCCCTCATCCACCAGACCTGGATGATGGCCGAGACCGGCAAGCTCGTGAAGCCCACCCCCGACACGGCCGTGGGTTCGATAGACCGCGCCGACTTCGAACGCTCGGTCCAGCTCCTCGTAGACGTGGGGCTGATCAAGACCCCTTACACTTGGGACGAGCTCGTCGATCCGAGCATCTACGACGCCATAAAGTAGCGGCCTAGGCCAGTCATCCGCGCGCCGGCGGCCCTGTGGTTGCCGGCGCGCGCTCGTGCCGTCGGGCCCACCCAGTAGGAACCCGTAGGTTGTGAACTCCATCTCGATAGGCAGTGCGCTATACTCCGCCCTTGCGCCGGCACCGGTCTTCGGGTCCAGCGCCCTGGAGGACCGTGAACCAAGGCACCACTACCGCTGCTCCGCTGCCGGCCGGCGTCGCGCCCAAGGTAAGTCCCGGGGCCGCCGGCTTCAGCGCCCGGGAACGCAATCTCACGTTCGCCGCGCTGCTGGTCGTCTTCCTCCTAGGAGCGCTCGACCAGACCATCGTTTCCACCGCCATGCCGCGCATCATCGAGCACCTGGGTGGCCTCAACCTCTACACCTGGGTCACGACCGCCTACCTGCTCGCCTCGACGGTAATGGTGCCCATCTACGGCAAGCTCTCAGACTCATACGGCCGGAAGCCGATCCTGGTCATCGGCGTGGTGATCTTCCTGGTGGGATCGGCCCTCAGCGGGCTGGCGGGGGAGTTCGGCAGCCTGCCGCTGCTTGGCGGCGGCATGACCCAACTCATCGCCTTCAGGGCCATCCAGGGCCTGGGTGGCGCAGCACTCTTCTCGAGCGCCTTCGCCATCATCGCCGACATGATCCCTGCGTCCGAGCGCGGCAAGTACCAGGGACTCTTCGGCGGCGTGTTCGGACTGGCCGCCGTACTGGGGCCGCTGGTCGGCGGCTTCTTCACCGACATGGGCGACACCAGCTTCTTGGGCCTAGCCATTGCGGGCTGGCGTTGGGTGTTCTACGTGAACCTCCCGCTCGGCATGCTGGCGCTGTTCATGATCGCTCGCGTCATGCCGTCCTTGCCTCCGGCCGGCCGCAAGGGCGCCCTCGACGCGCTGGGCGCCACGCTCATCGTCACCACCTTCTTGCCCATGCTGCTCGCCCTCACGTGGGCGGGTAGCACTTACCCCTGGGGTTCGCCGATCATCATCGGGATGCTCGCCTTCTCGGCCGCGTCCCTGCTGGCCTTCGTGTTCGTCGAGAGCAGGGCGGCGGACCCCATGCTGCCGCTCGAACTCTTCCGGATCCCGGTGTTCACCACGGCGAACCTCGCGTCGTTCGTCATAAACGTGGCGTTCCTGGGGATCGTCATGTTCCTGCCGCTCTTCATGCAACTCGTGCTCGGGGTGTCGGCCACCAACTCGGGGTTCACGCTGCTGCCACTCATGAGCGGCATGATCGTCAGCTCGTTCCTGGCCGGCCTCCTCGTCACCAAGACGGGGCGCTACAAGCCGATCATGATCGGCGGCTCGGTCATCTTGCTGGTAGGCGCCTACTTCCTCACCAACATCAGCCTCGACACCACCCTCTTCGAGCTCGGTTGGCGCATGGTCGTCGTGGGGGTCGGGTTGGGACCGGCCCAGAGCCTGTTCACGCTCTCCGTGCAGAACTCGGTGCCCTTCGCGCAGATGGGCGTGGCCACCAGCGCCAGCCAGTTCTTCAGGCAGATCGGCTCGGTCATCGGCCTCGCCGTTTTCGGAACCCTGTTGACCATCAGCGTGCAGCGCGAGATACCCAACTACGTGCCGGCGATCCCCGGGGTGACCCAGGTGTTCGACCTCAACTCCCTGGTCGGCGTGGGCAGCGAGACGGCGGCTGCGGACCCCAGCACCGTGCATGGCGAACTCCAGGGCGTCGTGGAGGCGCTCAGGGGCCGGCTCACGGCCGTCGTGGCCGGCGACGCGGCTACCGCCCAGGCCGTGGCCGCCGACGCGACCATGCCGGAGGCGGTGCGGCAGTTCGCCGCCGAGGCGCCGAGTCTCACGCCGGTAGAGCGCGAAGCTCGACTGCCGCAAGTGATGGGGGCCCTGGAGACCTACCTGACGGACTTGGGCCGCCAGTTCGAGCACGGGATCAAGCAAGGCTTCGCGGTGTCCATCCGGCTTCTCTTCCAGGTGAGCTTTGTCATCTTGCTACTGGGGTCGGCCGTCATCCCCTTCATCCCTGGCTTGCCGCTGCGCAAGGTGGCCGCCATGGACGTGGCCCGCGGGGCGGCCAAGGCCGACTGACAGGTCTACGGCGCCCGAGTTTGCAGCAGGGCCTGCACCCGCTCTTGCGCCGCGGCGGCCGCGCGCGTGTCCAAGAAGCCAAGGCGCAGCCGCCGCTCAAGCACGTCGGCGGCGGAGTGGGCGTACTCGTGGTCGCGGGCGTAGACGACCTCGGCCTCGAGGTAGGGGAGGCCGGGAGCCAGGCGCTCCCGCAGGCCGGCGCTCGCCAAGCGCGCCACCACTTCCGCCCGGTCGCCGTACGCGGCCGACAAGTGCGCCGCCACGTCGGCCGGCAACCCGAAGCCGTTCACCAGCCTTGCGCCCCCGTCGTCCTGGAACTCATCGGCGCCGACCAGCTTCAGGTGCGAGGTGACGCTCTCCTTCGTGGGCGCAAGGGACGCCTGGTGGACGGCCACGGCGATGGTGTCCTCGGCCATGCGCCGGTAGGTCGTCCACTTGCCGCCGGTGATGGTCACGAGCCCCGTGGGGCTCACTAGGATAGTGTGGTCGCGGGAGAGGCGCGCCGTGGCTTTGGGGCCACCCTCGGCGGCGGGCCTCGCGCTTGGATGGGTGGCGACCTCGCCCTCCAGCGACGCAATGGCGTCCGGCCGCACTAGGGGCCTGAGACCCGACCAGGTCGACAGGACATCGGACCGCTCGACGGGTAGGTCGAAGTACTCCCGTACGTGACGCAGGATGTAAGCCACGTCCTCCTCGGAGGCGCGGGGGTCCTCCTGTACGGGCGCCGGGTTGTCGGTCGTGCCTACCAGCGTGTGCCCGAGCCAAGGCAGCAAGAAGAGCACGCGGCCGTCCTCCGTCTTGGGAATCAGCAGGCCCGTGTCGGGCGGGCTGAAACGCGCCGGGAGCACGATGTGAACGCCCGAACTGGTCTCCAGGATCTCAGGCGTCGACGGGTCGTCAATGCGCCTCAGACCGTCGGCGAACGGGCCGGTGGCGTTCACCACCACGCGGGCGGCTACCTCGACCGGACCAGGGTCTCCCGGCAGCGAGCCCCGCACCACCGCGCCGATCACGCGGCCGGCCCGCTTGGTGAGCTCCGTGACCTCCGCGTAGTTGAGGACGACCGCCCCCTCGCGGGCCGCCGTAAGTGCGAGGGCAACGTTCATGCGTGCGTCGTCGAACTGGCCGTCGTGATACTCCACGGCGCCACGAAGTCCCTCGTGCCTGAGCATGGGGAAGCGTTTCACGGCCTGGTCGCGGCCGATCAAGCGGCTGGGTTTGAGATTGGCCCGGCCCGCCAGGATGTCATAGAGCTTCAGGCCCGTGAAGTAGTAGGGCAGTTCCAAGGCCCCGTAGATCGGGGTGAGCAGGGCCAGTGCGCGCGCCAGGTGCGGCGCGTTGGCGAGCAGCAACGCGCGCTCCCTGAGTGCCTCGCGAACGAGGTGGAACTGCGAGCGATCGGCATGCCGGACGGCCTGCTCAAGGTACCTGACGCCCCCGTGAACGAGCTTCGTGCTCCGGCTGCTGGTGCCCGAGGCGAAGTCGTGGCGCTCCACCAGCGCGGTGCGAAGGCCGCGCGAGGCTGCCTCGAGCGCGGTGCCCGCGCCGGTCGCGCCGCCACCCACGACGAGCACGTCGTACTCCTCTCGCCGCAAGCGGCCGAAGTCCCTAGCGCGCTGACCGAGCAACGAGGGCCATCCCATTCCCCAACGTGGCGACGGGGCCCCTGGGGCCGCGTCGCCTAAGTGGCGTTCGCATTCGAGGGTAACAAGTCTCGCGGCAAGGGCGCCACAAGAGTCGAGTGACGATTGCCTCTCTCCAGCGCGGCAGGCGGCTTAACGTTGTGAACAGGTGGCCAGGGGCTGCCGCGCAGCCTGGCGGGCCTGGACTCGCGCGCCGGGAGTACACGGCTTCTACCTCTCGCCAGCAGGTCACGTGCGCGACCCTCACGGGCGGCGCAACGGAAGGAGGAACGGCATGGGCACCATCATATTGGTACTCGGCTCAGGCTTGTTGACCGGTTCGGCGCTCTTGCTCTACTGGTTCTTCGCGCATCCGGGAGTCAAGATTCCCGCAGGCGTAAGTGCGTTGGAGGTCGCCGACTTCCCACGGGTAGCGGGCCTCTTAGAGGGCATGATGATGTTCGCCTTCGGCACCTTCTTGTTCTCCTTCGGCCTCGCCTGGCTGCTCTCTGGGGGCGCCACCGGCTGAGTCGCGTTGCCGGGGGCGTCAGCACACTCCCGTCGGTAAGATGAACGGATGGGCGCTGAGGAGTCGCCAGCCAAGCGCGTGCGGCGAGGACGGCTGATAATCGCCGTCACAGCTGTCGCGGTTCTTGTCGCGGCCGGCTGGTTCCTGTTCAAGCCGAGCAGCGCGAACGCCAAGGGCCTACCCGACGTCGCGCTCGAGGCGCTGGCGGGTGGTGACACCGTCAACCTGGCCCACGTAGAGGGCCGGCCGGTGGTCGTCAATCTGTGGGCCACCTGGTGTCCGCCGTGCCGCCGCGAGCTCCCGATGCTCGCCGCCGCGGCCCGCTCCAACCCGGGCGTGGGCTTCTACTTCGTGGACCAGGGCGAGACGCGCGAGACCGTGCAGTCTTACCTCGACGAGCGCAAGGACCTCGACCTGAACGGTGTGTTGCTGGACGACGCGGGCGAGCTCTCCAACCGCTTCGGGGCCGTGGGGCTGCCCGTCACCCTGTTCTTCGACGCGAACGGAAGGCATGTCCTCACCCACTTGGGTGAGGTAACTGAGGTCGAGATGATCAACTACCTGAGCGACCTGAAGCGGGGAAGGCTTTGAGTCCCGGCTACCCCTGAAGCTCCGCAGGCTCTGAAGCGCTGCGCCCGTGAAGCACCGCGCCCCTGAAGCACGGCGCCGTTGGAGTGCTGCGCCCGCCGCGCCTAAAGGTTCAGAAGTTCTTGCGCCTGAAGGCCCATAACCCGAGCGCGACGGGCACGGCCACCCAGGCGAGCAGCGCAGCCACGGAGACCAGGGCGCCGGTGGCGCTACCCAAGAACGCTCTGAAGAGGGCGCCCGTGTAGCCCATCAGGGCCGCGGTGTCCAGCTGCAGGAGTACCAGGATCCGCGAGAGGTCGATGGGGTTGAGGATGCTCAGCGCCATGACTGCGCCCTCGATGGGGTAGGCCTGAGCCACAACGATGAAGTAGAGGACCAGGCCGTCGTAGACGACGGTGAGAGAGAGCCACACGGCGAGTGCGATGCCCAGGGCCCGCGCCCGCTCCTCGTTCGCCAGGCCGATCCAGAAAGCAAGGGCCGTGAAGATGAGGCTGATCAGCGCCCCCGCCACCAACAGGCTGACCACCATGCCCAGGTCGAGGTGGCGCGACAGGCCGAACACGAAGAACGGGATGCCCGTGCCGAGCACGAACGCGCCGGCGAGCGGCAGCGCCACGCCCGCGTACTGGCCAAGGAACACGCTGGGCCTGGACACCGGTTGGGTGAGTATGAGCTGCACGAAGTCGCGCGTGTAGTAGTAATGGTTCATGCCTAGCATCAGCGACACGAGCGGGATGATCAACAGCACCAGGTTGAGCGAGCTGAGGGCCGCCTGGGCCGCGTCGTCGCCGAAGTAGAGCAGGCCGCCGGTCGCCGCCAGGAAGAACAGCGTGTAGATGAGCATCCAGCGGCTGCGCATGAGGTCGAAGAAGGCGTACTTCATCACTTTGAGGGAGGTGCTCATGCCGCTCCCTCCTCGGCGGCCGCCGCCGGCACCCCGGCGCTTGCCTGGTCAAGGTGCGCCTCGCCGGTCATGACCTTGGCTATGGCGCGCTCGAGGCGCTTCTCGCCCGTAGCCTCGCGGATGGCGCCCAGGCTGCCGCGGTAGCGCACGGTGCCCTCGAGCAGGAACAGGACCTCGTCGGTCAACTCCTCCAGCTCGCTCATGACGTGGGAGGTCAGGATGACGGTGCCGCCGCGGCTTCTCTCCTCCAAGATGCGGTCCTTCAGGCGGCTGCTGGCCACAGGATCGAGGCCGGCGCTCGGCTCGTCGAGGAGCAGCACCTTGGGCTCGAAGAGGAAGGTGAGCACGGCGCTCGCCTTCTGCTTGGTGCCACCCGACAAGACCCGCAGGGGCTTGTTCAGGTGCGGCTTGAGTTCGAAGCGGTCGATGAGGGCGTCGAGGCCCTTGGGGCGTTCGCCGCGGAGGTCCTGGATGTAGGCGAAGAGCTCGCGGACCTTGAGGTTGTCTGGGAAGCGCGGCTCTTGCGGCATGTAACCCACGCTTCGGCGGGAGGCCGGGTTGTTGAGCACGGGTTCGTTGTCGATGCTCACGCTGCCGGAGTCGGGCAGCACGAGGCCCAGGATCGACTTGATCAGCGTCGTCTTGCCCGACGCGTTCGGACCGATGATGGACGTCACGCGCCCGGGCTCGAAGCGGGCGCTCACCGCGTTGAGCACTTTCAGTTTGCCGAAGCTCTTGCTCAGCGCGTCGACGACTACCATCGGATCCTCCCCATGAGCGGCCTATCGTCCTCGATGGCCTTGGGCGTGATTATCGGCAGGAGCCTCTCGGCGTAGTCCATCACCTGTGAGAGCGGGCTGCGCAACAAGATCATGGCTTGTGGATACACCTGCACGGTCATGGCGAAGAGCCTGACCGGCCGGAAGGGCACGTCGCCGATGCCGTCGCGGTCGAGGTCGTAACCCTCGTAGGCGTCCCAGTAGTTCTCCAGGAAGGCGTTGTAGGAGCGGTTGGCGTTGGTAACGACGTCGAACGTGTTGCCGATGAAGTTGTTGTACATCACCCGCATGCCCATCGAGTTGGAGAGTACGCGCAGCGCGTAACCGTTGCGCATGAAGTCGTTGCGGACGAGGTCGGTGCGGTTGGAGCCGTCGACATAGACCGCCGCCGAGTTGTCCTCGAACGTGTTCCGCGACACGATCGAGTCGTCGATGTCCTTGAGGAGCAGCCCGTACGAGGCGGAGCCCCAGTTGTTCACGAAGTGGTTGCCTACCATGTCGATCTTCTTCGAGTACATGACCGCCACTCCGGCGCCGTTGTTGCGGAACGTGTTGTTCTCGAACTTGGACTCGTTCGAGAACATGAAGTGAAGCCCGTAGCGCAGGTTGTTCTCGCTCACGTTGTCGACCACGTGGGCGTAGCGGGCGAACTCGAGATAGATGCCGTCGCGGTGGCCGCTAAGGTAGTTGTCTTCCAGTGAGGTATATAGGGCGTTCCAAAGCTGGATGGCGTTGCCCGCGAAGACCTCGGACACGCCGTTGCTGGTGACCCGGTTGCCGCGCACGGTGCAACCGACCGACTTCGCGAGGTAGATGCCGAAGAAGGCGTTCTCGACGCGGTTGTTCTCGATCAGGCAGTTCTGGACCTCCTCGACCCGGATGGCCGCGATGTCGGTGACGTGCGAGCGGCCGGCATCGCGAAGCACCAGGCCGCGGACCACGACGTCGTCGGCGTCGACGGTGAGGATGGCGTACTCGTGCTCACCGTCCAGGACCGGCCAATCCGTACCTTCGAGGGTTATCCGCTTGTCGATGACCAGGGCGCCTTCGCGGTAGGTGCCTGGACCGACGAGCACCAGGTCGCCATCGGCGGCCGCCTCCAGCGCTTCGCGCACCGTCGCGTAGGTGCAGCTCTGGCAGACCTCCAACGTTCGACCCTGCCCGAAGGCGGTCCCGGCTAGGGCCAGCAAAGCGGCCGCTGTAACCGCGGCCCGCAGTGGTCGGTTGAAGTGACGCAGGCTCACTGCGGCGCTCCGCCCTCCCCAGTGCCAGGTTCGTCGGGCGAGGGGCTCAGGTCCAACGGCATGTGCATGTGGCCTCCCTCCGAATCGAGTTTCTCGAGGAAACCCGCCTCGATGACGATGCCGGGAAGATCCGCGTAACGCCTTTCTATGCCGTTGGCCTCGGCCCGCACGTTCTCGAGTTGGCCGAGCGTCTTGAACGCCGAGAGGTTGAGGCCCATCGGGCTCCTTATATGTACGCTCTGAAGATAGTGGGCGTCTTCGGCCCTTAGCCACGTCCCGGGCTCGAGGTAGTCGGATACCCAAGCCGAATGGATCTGATCCTTCGGCACCTTGCCCTCGGTGAGGAAGGCGATCATGCACTCGACGGAGTCGAACTTGTAGGCCTTACCCGTCTTGGTCACCACCTGGCTGGCGAAGCGCGCGTCGGAGATGACCATGTTGCACGAGGCGCAGGCGTCCTGGCCGATGACGATCTTGACGGGCTTTGGGGCGGAGCAACCGGAGAGCAGGATGCCTACGACCAGCGCTGCGGCAGTGGCGGCGCCGCGAAGTTTGAGTCCGCGCATTCTCGCGCGGACTCGCCACCAGCGGAAACCGAACACGGCGAGGGCCAGCACGAAGCCGCCCGCCAGCGCCACGGCGCCCCAGCCGGGCCAGGCCGTGATGTAGAAGTTCATGAAGACGCTGGTGCCCACCATCGGTGGAGTGTAGCCGTCCATCGTGATGGCGGCCTTTGGGTCGACGGTGTGACCGAACTTGTAGAGCCAGCGCGCGAAGTCCGACATGCCGAGGACGGCGAAGACGCCGTAGAACCATAGCCATGCCTGGAAGAGGCGCTTGCGGCCGACGACGGCGGCCACTAGGCCGAAGGCCGAGACGAGCACGATGAGGATGGGTAGGACCCTGAGCTCCCAGAAGTCGGCGGCGTCTAGGTGCATGAAGCCGACGTAATGGTTGAGGCCGTTGATGAGGTCTACGCGCCCGGTCAGCTTGCTGGACCAGATCTGCATGGCCAGGCCTTCGGGGTACTGGGGCGCCTCGAAGTAGTAGTGCCACAGCGGCCACACGAAGGTGAGCAGCGGAGCGAGTGCGGCGAGTGCGATCACTACGCTTACCGGCCAAGATAGGTCGCGTTTGCGTGAGCGCATGGTGACTTCCTTTCTGGTGGTCGGACGGCGCCATGGGCGGTGTCCGCGGTGGGTCCGGGTCGGGCCCGAAGTGGTGAGCCCGACCCGGGAAGCAGGTGTCCGACCGGTCTCTAGCGCCCAGGATGGTGGCGGCCGGCCTTGCTGCCCGCGCGGCCACGGCGCTGGCCGGGCCGCACGGGCTCAGTGGGTCAGAGCCCGAGGCTCCAAGTGAGGGGCACGTCGGCGTCGGCAGCCGACACCCGGACGTAACCCTGCATCTCCTGGTGGAGGGCCGAGCAGAAGTCCGTGCAGTAGAAGGGGTAAACGCCGGGCTTCGTCGGCTTCCAGGTGATGGTCAGGGTCTGGCCAGGCTTGATGAGGATGTTGGCGTCCTGCATCCCCTGGACGGCGAAGCCGTGCGGAACGTCCCAGTCCTGCTCGAGGTTGGTGACGTGCCAGTAGACCGTGTCGCCTACGCGGATGCCCTCGATGTTGTCGGGCGCGAAGTGCGAGCGGATGGAGCTGATGTACACGTGCACGTCGGTGCCGTCGCGCTCGACGCGGGTCTCGGCCTCGCTCTTGACGACGTAGGGGTGCTCGTTGGCGGCCAGTTCGTAGATCAGCTTGCTGTTGGGGGCAACCAGCCCGGCGGGGATCGCCTGGGCGTAGTGCGGCTCACCCAGGGTGGGGAAGTCCAGGAGCATCTGCATCTTGTCGCCGCTGATGTCGATCAGCTGCGCGGACTGCGCGAGCTCGGGGCCCGTGGGGAGGAAGCGGTCCTTCGTGATCTTGTTGAGCGACACGAGGTACTTGTCCCAGGGCTTGGCGCTGTCGCCACCCGGGATCATCAGGTGACCGACGGAGTAGTAGACGGGCATCCGGTCGGTGACCTTGAAGTCCTTGAGGTTCCACTTGATGATCTCGGAAGTGATGAAGCAGCTCGTGTAGACGTTGCCCTTGCTGTCGAACTCGTTATGTAGCGGACCGAGGCAGGCGCGCTCGACCTGGCCGGCGACGATAGCGTCGAAGTTGAGGATCGGGACGCCGTAGGAGTCGCCGTCGAAGTTCTTCTCCTCGATGGCCTTGAGCATCTTCTGGAAGCTATGTACCGCGATGGTGGCGGAGAGCTTGCCGCCCGGCACGATGAACTCGCCCGTGGGGTCTACGTCCACGCCGTGCGGCGACTTCGGGGTGGGGAGGAAGTAGACGAGGTCGCTACAGTCCTCGGGCTGCAAGACGGTGGCGCTGTCATGCCAGGTGGTCTCGGCGGTGTGAGTGGCTTCGTTCAGGAGGTTGTGTGCGTAGTACGAGGGCATCTCGCTCCCGAGACCCTCGGCGACGCACTGCTCGGCACGGCGCCAGTTGACGGCGGTGACGAAGTCCTTGTCGTTCTGCGAGGCGTTGACCTCAAGCAGGGTGTGCGCCTCCTCGGTGTTGTAGGAGCTGAAGAAGCACCAGTCGGCCGAGGGGCCCTTGCCGCAGTGCGACAGGTCGTAGTCGAAGCCCGGCATCATGATCTGGAACGCCACGGCCATCTCGCCCGTTTGTGGTTCGACCGAGACGAACGTGAGCATGCCCTTGAAGTTGCCCTTGTACTCGGCGATGGGCATGTCGCGTTGCGGCACGGGCACGCTGAAGCGCGTGCCGGCCACCACGTACTCGCTGTTCATGGTCGTGAACGGCGAGGGGTGGTTACCCGCGATGTTCGGGATCTCGATGATCTCGACGGTCTCGAACGTGGTGAGGTCGATGCGCGCGATCCTCGGCGTGTTGTTGCCGTTGATGAAGATCCAGCGGCCGTCGGGCACGCCGTTCGTCATGGAGAACTCGGGGTGGTGCGAGTCGTCCCAGTAGACGGGGCCGTGCGAGGTGTTGAAGAACGCCTTCGTCTCCTCGGAGTAGCCGTAGCCGTTCTCGCCGTACTGCGAGAACACGGGGATGTTCTTGATGGTGCGACCCGACGGCAGGCCCACTACGCTGAGCTGGCCGTTGAAGCCCCCAGAGAAGAACCCGTAGAACTCGTCGTGTTCGCCTGGCGGCACGAACGTGCGGGTGGCGGCGTCGTTGGCCACGCGGGCCATGCTGCGCGCGCCCTGTGCTAGCACCAGCCCCGCGGCCAACACCGCGAAACCGAGTAGCACGAGAATCAGTTGGCGTTTCTTCATAGGATGAGTGACTCCTTCTTGATGCTGCTTGATGCTGCTTTTGAGCCGTGGTCCTGGAAGCTAGAGGCCCAGGTCGTGATCGGTCTGGCGGAAGTACTCGAGGACGGCGCGCACCTGCTCCTCGCTCAGCGGAAGCTCCGGCATGGGCGTCATGTACTCGGCAAGGAGGTCGTAGGCCGTGTCGTCGTTGAATAGCATCTCATTGGTGTTGAGGATCATGTTCATGATCCACTCGGGTGAGCGCCTGGTCGTGACGCCTGCGAGGGCGGGGCCCACGTAGCGCTCCTCGATCTTGTGACAGGCAGAGCAGTAGGTCGTGAAGGTGGCCTCTCCCTCGGCGACGAGGGTGGGGTCGATCTCGCCCGGCAACGTGAGTTCCTGGATCGGGCCGACGCCCTTGGGCAGTTCGCCGCCGGCTTCTTGGGCGAACGCCGCGGCTGCTAACAAGGTAAGCACCGCGACTAGCGCGAGGAGCGGCCACGATCCGCCGTGACCCGCTGGTGGTTTCATCTGCATCCGGACACCTCCATGAGAACAGTCCATCCTGGACATGCACATCCACATTAGTTAGACGACCAGCGAGGGGCTAGGGACGTTCTTCCCCCACGTTTCTCATGAATGGGGTTCGGACGAGGCGAGGAGCCTCACCGACGCGCGGCACGCCCGTGACCGTTCCGGACGTGGTCGTCGTCGGGAGTGGTCGTCGCCGGACGTGGTCCTCGCCGGGCGTGGTCGTCGCCGCACGGACGTAGTAGTCCGGGCTCACTTGGCCAGGTTCCGTTACGGGTAATCTCAAGCTTCGAACCAAAGCGTGCCACCAAGGCACGTAGACGCTCGGAGGTTGACTCTAGCATGTGGCTCATTTTCATAGCGACCTTGGCCGCCACCCTACTGGTGCAGTTGTACCTGCGGAACACCTACGCCAAGTGGCAGGCGCAACCGGCGGCCTCCGGCCTTACGGGGGCCCAGACCGCACGGACCATCCTAGATTCCAACGGCCTCCAAGCCGTGAGGGTCGAAGAGGTGCCCGGCCAACTCACCGACCATTACGACCCCACACAGCAGGTGCTGCGGCTGTCCGCACCCAACTACCGCGGTTCGAGCGTCGCGGCCAACGCCGTGGCGGCGCACGAGGTCGGCCACGCCATCCAGCACGCGAAGGCCTATGCCCCGCTGCGGATACGCACGGTGCTGGTGCCGGCCGCGAACATCGGCGCCAGGTTCGCGCCCTGGATCATCATCCTCGGCGCCATGATCGGCTTCCTCGGGATGGTGCAGCTGGGTGTGGTCCTCTTCGGGCTCGCCGTGGCATTCCAGCTCGTCACGTTGCCCGTGGAGTACGACGCCAGCCGCCGTGCCGGCTTGGAACTCGCTCGCCTGGGCATCGCCACCACGGGCGAGGTCGCCGGCACCAAGCAGGTGCTGAACGCCGCGGCGCTGACCTACGTTGCGGCAGCCGCATCGTCGGCGCTGTTCCTGCTCTATTACGCGTCGATGTTCTTGGGCGGTCGCGACTAAGCCACCGTGCGACTAAGCTACCGTGCGCGACCAAGCCACAGTGGAGGCCGGGCCCACCTGGGTGCTCAGAGCCCCAGGTAAGCCCGGCGGATCATCGGATCGCCGCGCAACTGCTCGGAGCGGCCGTCCAGGACGAGGCGGCCATTCTCCAGCACGTATGCGCGGTCGCTGATCTTCAGGACCTGCGTCACGTTCTGCTCGACGAGCAGTATCGGCATGCCGGTATCCGAGACGCGCTTCACCACCTGCATGACCTCGCGCACGAGGAGCGGCGCCAGACCGAGGGACGGCTCGTCCATGATGAGGGCCTTGGGGTGGAGCATGAGGGCGCGGCCGATGGCCACCATCTGCTGCTGGCCGCCCGAGAGCGCCCCAGCCTGGATCCGGCGCTTGTTCTCCAGGTCGGGGAAGAGCTGGTACACGCGTTCGAAGCCCTCGGCGCGGCGGGCGCGGGCCGGCGGCAGGTAGGCGCCGAGCGAGAGGTTCTCCTCGACCGTCATGTCGGGGAAGAGCTGGCGGCCCATCGGCACGTGGGCCAGGCCCCGCAGCGCCAGGGCGTGGGGCTTGAGGCCGGTTACGTCCTCGCCGTCGAGGATTATCTTGCCGCCGCGCGGCCTTATCATGCCCGAGACGGCGCGTAAGATGGTCGATTTGCCGCTGCCGTTTCCGCCCACCAGGCCGACGAGTTCTCCTAGGTTGACGTGCAAGGACACGCCGAACACGACCTGCAGCTCGCTATAGCCGAGGTTGGCGTCTATCACCTCGAGCATCCGTTTCGGCTCCGCGGGGGCCTCCGGGACGCCGACCGAGCTCATCAAGCCCTGTGGCCGGTCACTCATCGGAGCCCCCGAGGTACGCCTCGATGACACGCTCGTCGTTCATCACTTGTTCCGGGACGCCGTGGGCGATCTTCTCACCGAACGCCAACACGATGACCTCCTCACACAGCTCCGTGACCGCCTGCATGATGTGTTCCACCATGACGATGGCCATCCCCGAGCGCGCCAGCGACCGCACGAAACCGATCATCTCCTTGAGGGCCGGCGGGTTGAGGCCGGCCATCAACTCGTCCAGGAACAGTACCCGGGGCTGGACGGCCAGCGCCTTGGCGAGCTCCAGTCGCCGGCGCCTGGCGAGATTGAGTTCGGACGACGACTGCAGGGCCCGGTCGGCCAGTCCGACCTGCTCGAGCGCATGCATGGCCGCACTGGTGGCGGCGGCGCGGCTGCTGGTTCTCAAGAAGGCGGGGATGAGGACGTTCTCGAGCACGGTCAGGCCCTCGAACGGGCGCTCGATCTGGAACGTGCGGCCCATCCCGAGGCGGGTTCGGGCGTACGGCTGCAGTCGGCTGACGTTGCGGCCCTCGAGCGTCACCTTGCCACGCTTGGTCTTCGCGTAACCGGTCAGGGCGTTGAACAGCGTGGACTTGCCTGCACCGTTGGGGCCGATCAGGCCGACGATCTTGCCCGCGTCCAGGCTCAGCGACAGGTCGTTGACGGCGATGAGGCCGCCGAACTGCACGGTGATGTGCTCAGCCTCCAGCGCTCTCGACATAACGCCTCCTGATCGCGCGCCTTTGCAGTTCGCCCATGAGGCCGCGCGGCACGAACAGCACGACGACGACGATGAGCAGGCCGTAGATGAGTAGGTTCGCCTGGGCGAAGGTGGTGCGGAAGAGCTCGCCCGCGAGGGTGAGGAGGGCGGCTCCGACGAGGGGGCCGAAGAGCGTGCCGCGTCCGCCGATGATGGCCACGAGGGCGATGCGGACGCTCAGTTGTAGCTCGAACATGGGTTGTGGCTGCAGCGCGGAGAGGAAGATGCCGTAGATGCACCCGCCCAAAGCGGTCAGCGCCGCCGAGAGCATGAACGCCCAGGACTTGACCGCTACGGGGTTGATGCCCGCCGCCTGGGCGGAGGCCTCGTCCTCGCGTACCGCTCGCATCTGGTAACCGAGCTTGCCCTGAGTGACGAGCAGCACGACCACGAGTACGAGCACCAAGTAGCCGAGGGCGAGCCAGAACTCCGACTGGCGGCTGAAGAGGTCGATGCCGAAGGGTTCCTTCAGGTCGAAGATGAACAGGCCGATGGCGCCGCCTGTCAGCTTGCGCTCGTTGATGGCCACCAGCCGCAAGATCTCGGCCACCGCGATGCTCGAGAGGACGAAGTAGGAGCCCCTCAGCCCGAAAGTCAGCCGGCCCCAGAAGAACGCGAGTATCGCCGCGATGGCGCACGCCAGGAGGGCGCTCCACCACGGGGCAAGGTCGAACTTGGCGGCCGTCACGCCGATCGTGTAGGCGCCGACGCCGACGAAGGCCGCATGCCCGAGGCTCGTCTGACCGGTCCAGCCGCCCAGGATGTCCCAGGCGCCGGCCCAGCCGGCCAGGAGCAGCAGCCCGATGCCGAGTGATAGCGAGCTGGGGAAGAGGAAATACCAGGAGGCGCCGAGCGCCGCGACGACGCCGATGCCCAACCAGCGCGCGGCTCCCGGGCTCCTCATACGCGCTTCACCGTGCGTCCGAAGAGTCCCTCGGGGCGCAGCAAGAGGACGATGAGAAAGACGAAGAGCCCGTAGGCGTCACGGTAGCCCGAGGACAGGTACGAGGCGCCCATGAACTCCACGACGCCCAAGAGCAGCCCACCGGCGATGGCGCCCGGCACGCTGCCCAGGCCGCCGAGGACCGTGACCACGAACGCCTTGAGGGTGTAGCTCGAGCCGACGGTGGGCACCGCGAAGAGCAGGGGGGCGAGTATGACGCCGGCGCACATGGCGAGGGCCATGCCCATGCCGAACACCAAGGAGTGGATCCCCGGCGTGTTGATCCCCACCAGCTCGGCGCCGAGGCGGTTCTGGGAGGTGGCGCGCACCGCCCGACCCACCTCGGTGCGCCGCAACATCAGCCACAGCGCCAGGATGATGACGAGCGTGATGGCGCCCGCTATCAGTTGCGCTACGGGCAGCCGCACGCCGGCAAGGGTGACTGTCGCGGTGGCATACGGCAGGTAGATGGACTTGGGTTCGGCCCCGAAGACGAGGAACAACACGTTCGCGATGACGAGCGCCAGGCCCAGCGTGACCAGCAGTGTGCTGTCGCCCGGGGCGTCTATCAGGCGCGAAAGGACCAGGCGCTGCAGGACCACGCCGACCAAGAACCCCAGCGGCGCGACGATGATGAGCGAGACGTACGGGTCGAAGCCGAGGTACTGGAACAACACGATTGCCGAGTACATCCCCAGCGCCACGAAGTCCCCGTGCGCGAAGTTGATGATGCGCATGACCCCGAAGATCAGCGACAGCCCCACGCCGATGAGGGCGTAGATGCCGCCGATCAGGAGGCCGCCGCTCAGGTTCTGGAGGAAAGGAGCCAGCCCCTCCAAGGTCACTGGCTCCTCATGAATCGACTGCGCAAGTTAGTGGGCCGTCAGCGGGCGTTCCACGCGGGCGTTTCCAGCAGGTCGCCCACTACCTGGCCGTTGACGAACACGGTCACGAACTTGCCGTCTTGCACCTGTTCGGCAACGGCCGGCAGGGGGGCCTGGTTCTTGTAGCCCTGGTAGTCCTCGAACTTGATGGGGCCGTAGACCGTGTCGGGCATGTTCGTCGCCAGCAGGGCCTTGCGCACGTCGTCGGGGGCGAAGGAGGCGGCGCGCTTGAGCGCGTCGACGGCCGTGATGATTCCGGCGTACGCCTGGGCCGCGTGGTACGAGGGCGTGCGCCCGAGGATCTCGGTGAGGCGTGCATTGAGCTCGGCGGCGCCCGGGTAGGGCACGTCCTTGGTCCACATGGTGGCCGTGTAGACGTAGTTGGCGGCCGGACCGGAGCCCTCGATGAAGCCTGGCAGCGCGAAGCCGGCGGCTCCGCCGGCGAACACCTTGGCGTTCAGGCCGACCTCTTGCACCTGGCGCATGAGCGCCACGGAGTCGGCCGCGTACGACACCATGAAGAGCACGTCGGGGTCGAGGGTCTTGAAGCGGTTGAGGATGGGGCGGAAGTCGGCACCGGCCTGGTCGTAGTCCTGGCGTTGCAGGACCGTGTAACCGCGGTCTTTCGAGATCTCGTCGACGGCGTCGGCCACCGCGCTCTCGAAGGCGCCGTTGCCGTGGATGGTGACGATGGTCTTCAGGGTTCCAGCGCCACGCTGTTCGTTGATCGCGTCGAACACGTCGAACAGCACCTGTGCGTAGGCGTAGGAGGGTTGGTTGATGCGGAAGATCCAGTCGGAGCCCGGGCGCGTGATGGCGTCATCGGACGAGGTGAACACGAGGAACGGGCGCTTCTGGCGCGTGAAGTACTGGGCGAGGGGGTTGGTGATCGAGGAGGAGTACGCGCCCATGACGAGGGGGAGGTCCTGGTTGACCAGCTTCTCGGCGGCGGTCAGGGCGGCGTTAACCTCGGAAGTGTCGTCCTCGAAGACCACCTCCACGTTGCGACCATCGATGCCGCCCGCGGCATTGACGTCCTCGAGGGCGGCCTTGATGCCCGCCTGGTGCTGCTCACCGAACTCCGCGAAGCGGCCGGTGATGCTGGTGATTACGCCGATCTTCACGGGGCCCTGGGCCCAGGTCAGGCCGGCCGTAACGGCCGCCAGAACGACCAACGAAGCGACTAAGACTCGTTTCACGTCAATCCCTCCTCGGGTGGAGTTGCATCTTATAGACAGCAAGTTAGCAGCCCCGGCGTGCCGCGCGCACGGTGATGCGTACGCATGCGCGTACACATCGGGATGGCGCTGCAAGTAACCAGGGACGGCCGTTGCCGGGCCCGAAGGCGTCCTCGTTGCGGCCGGCTGCGGATTATTCGTCGGCGGCGCCTTGGCTGTGGGAGTACACTGCCTATTCATCTAGGACGGGACCAAGCCTCTTGACGCCCTCATTCGAGCAGTACAGCCTGTTACGCGTAAGACGGAGCGCCGGCCCATGCTGTTGACCACGCTCGGCGGGCTCGCGCTCTTCCTCATGGGCATCTACCGCATCTCGGGTGCCCTGCAGGAGATGCTTGGTCCGGCCTCCAGGCGCTGGATGGCCTTCGCCACCCGTTCGCCCTTCATGGCGATGCTCACCGGTACGGGCGTGGCCGCCGCAACCCAGAGCGGGACGGCCACCTCCGTTACCGTTCTCAGCCTCGTCGGCGGGGGTCTGGTGGCCATCCGCGAGGGGATCGCGCTACTCCTGGGCGCCAAGCTCGGCGCCACCCTTGCCATCCAGCTCGCCGCCTTCCACCTCTCCGATTACGCCCTGCCCATGGTCGGCGTCGGTTACGTGCTGTCATTGTGGCGCCGCGGCCACGCGGTCGGCGACTTCATCCTTGGCGCCGGCATGCTGTTCTTCGGCCTCGAGCTCACCGTCCAGTCGGTGTCGGCGCTGAGTGGCAGCGAGATCTTCAACCTGCTTGTCGCTGCAGCCGAGCAACAACCGCTCGCCGTGCTCACGTTGGGCGTGGCGCTTGGCGCGGTCCTCTCGAGCTCCAACGCGGCCACGGCCGTGGCGCTCGGCCTGTACGTCGCCAACACCGTTTCGCTCGAGACGGCCTTGGCGCTGGTGGTAGGCGGCAACGCCGGGGCGTCGGTCATGCCGCTCATGGTCTCGCGCACCTTCGACGCCAACGCGCAACGCGCCGCCCTGATGCAGATGCTGGTGACCGCCTTCGGCGCCGTTACCGTCGTGGTGTTCCTCGCGCCGGCCGCCTCGGTGTTGCAGGCGCTGGGCGGCGGCGCCGCGCGTGAGGTGGCGAACGCCCACACGCTCTTCAACCTCGCCATCACCCTGGTGGGCACGCTGTTCGTCGGGCTACTGGCGCCCCTGAGCGCCAGGCTGGTGCCGGAGGCCGAGGACGACGCCGCGCCCAAGTACCTGCGCCCCGAGGCCATATCGGACCCCGGCCTGGGCTTGGCTCTCGCACTCAGGGAGACGGTGCGGATCAGCGACCAGGTCGGCGTCATGACGGAGAGAGCGGTCGCGTTCCTGAGGACGGGTCGGTGGGACCCGGGACGCATCGCCGCAAGGGAGATCAAGGTCGACCGCCTGACGCACCAGGTGGTCGATTACGTGGCGCGGATCAGGCGCGCCAACGGCGAGGATCCGATCTCGGAACGCCTGCTCCTCACCGCGACCGAACTGGAGCACATGGGCGATCAGATCAGGCGCCTGGGCCGGCGCGAGGAGAAGCTGCGTACCGAGGGGGTGGAGTTCAGCAAGACGGGCCGCGCCGAGCTTACCAGCACGGGTGAGCGCGTGCTGGCGAGGATGCGTAGCGCCTTCACGGCCCTCGCGACCGGCGACGCGGCCATGGCCAAGGGCGTCGTGGCCGGCCGCCAGGAGTTGGAGGAGTTGGTCGGGCGCATGCGCGTTGCCCATCTAGCCAGGTTGGAGGCGCAGTTGCCGGAATCACGCGCCTCCAGCTCGCATCACCTAGAAGTCCTGACGCTACTGCGTGACCTCGACGCGAGCGTGACCCGCGTGGCCGGCTGGGCAGCGGAGATCGAGGCGCGCTCGAGGCGCTAGACACAGGGTTCCCTTGGCTCATGCCGCGCGACGGGGGGCCGGCGGGGGAAGACCGGGTGAACGTGCGCCTTTTCGGGCACTGCGCGCCGCCTGGAAAAGGGCTACGTTGGGGCGAGGAGGACGACCATGATGCACACTCTCACTCTGGCTCCAGAGGTGAGGCGGAACGCGGGCCCAAGCGCGGCGTGGGCCAGTGACCGTTCGCTGAGGGCCGTTACGAAACTCCCGGACACGGCGGAGATCGAGAGCGACCTCGACGACGCCTTGGACGACTCGTTCCCGGCTTCGGATCCGCCCTCCCAGACCCAGCCGCACCCGAAGCGCTGGTTGCCGAACGGCAAGGCGCCGGCGGCTGATGCCGGTGAGGCGTCGATCGAGGACCCGCAGCAGTGACAGGGGCCCGACCTCGACTCCACATTGGAGGCCAGGTCAACCTCGCTGGCAAGGGTGCCTGGCCAAGCCCGCGTGCGGCCTTTCGGGTTGACGCGCGTGGTTCCCTGACCGGGCCCGCCCCCGAGTAAGGTTCGCGGCGGCCGAACGAGGTCGCCGCGCTTCGTCATGCGGGCGGAAGGTTTGGATACCCCCGGCGGGTATAGTGCGCTAGAGGAACGAGGCGTTCGCGCTTTGCAGCAAGGCGAGGAAGCTCGGTCATTTCGTCCGGGCAACCGGCCTGCGCGGGGCGCCCGAGACGCAGCGCCCGTAGGGAGTAGTGACATGAACGATCTTGGGATGACTACGAAGGTGGACGCCCCGTTCGGCGTGGCCAAGCAGAGGGTCACCGAGGCCCTCAAGGCCGAGGGCTTCGGAGTCCTCACGGTCATCGACGTGACGGCGACGCTCGCGCAGAAGCTGGGTGAGAACATCGAGCCCTACGAGATCCTGGGCGCCTGCAACCCCACGCTGGCGCACCAGGCGCTCGAAGCCCACCGTGGCATCGGCCTGCTGTTGCCCTGCAACGTCGTGCTGAGGGAAGTCGACGGCGCCGTAGAAGTGAGTGTCGTGAACCCGGAGGCCATGTTCAGCGTCGTCCCCGCCGAGCTCCAAGCGGAACTTGGCCCAGTGGTGCAAGACGCGCGGGACCGCCTAGGACGGGTCGTGGCCGCATTGGGCGCCCTGGAGCCCGCTTAGGGAGTTTCCCCCCGCCGATTGCGAGGCTCGAGTGGTAGTCATGGCGACGGCGCCACTCGCTCCGGCTCATCTCCCCCGCATGCGCGGATCGAGCGCGAGTTCGGCTTGCTTGGGCGCCTACGGCGCCTCATCTCCCCCGCATGCGCGGATCGAGCGCGTCACGAAGGATATCGCCCAGGAAGTTGAAGGCGAGCACGACTATGGCGATGGCGACGCCCGGGAAGACGCTGATCCACCAGGCCGTCGTCAGGTAGCTCTGGCCGTCGGCGATCATCTGGCCCCACGAGGGCGTGGGCGGCTGCACGCCCAGGCCCAGGAACGATAGCGTCGCCTCGCCCACGATGGCGCCACCCACGCCTATCGAATAGACGACGATGAGGCTCGGCATCACGGCGGGGAGGACGTGCATGACTATCACGCGGGCGTTCCGGGCCCCCAGTGCCCTCGCGCCCTCCACGTACTCGCCGTTCCTCACCTTCAACGTTTCTCCCCGCACCAGCCGCGCCACCCCCGACCAGCCCACGATCCCCAGCGCGATGTAGGCCGTAACCAACCCGGGGCCGATGGTCACCGAGAGGACTATCAGGAGTAGCAGGCTCGGGAACGCCTGGAGCACCTCGATGAGCCGGGACACCAGGGTGTCCACCAGCCCCCCGAAGTAGCCGGCGGTGAGCCCGAAGGCGATGCCGAAGACGAGGGAGAGGAGCTGCGACCCGAACCCCACGGCGAGGCTCACGCGAGCGCCGTAGATGAGGCGCGAGAGGACGTCGCGGCCGGCGCGATCGGTGCCGAGCAGGTGCTCAGCGCTTGGCGCCACGGCGCGGAAGCCGGTGGCGCGGTCCGGGCGGGCCGGGTCGCTGGGGGCGATCTGCGGCGCGAAGATCGCGACCAGGATGAGCGCCACTATCACCCCGGCGGCGATCAGGGCGCCGGGGTCGCGGCGGATCTGCCGCCACGCTATGCCCCAGGAGGAGAGCGCGCGCGTCTCCAGAGCGTCGTTGGTCAAGGCGCCGTCCACTAGTCGTACCTGATCCGCGGGTCGATTACCCCGTAAAGGATGTCGACGAGCAGGTTGGCGGCGATGTAGAGCGTGGCCGTGTAGATGACTAGCGGGATCATGACCGGAAGGTCGCGATTGAGGAGTGAGGTCAGGCCGTAACGGCCGAGCCCCGGGATGTTGAAGACGTACTCCGTCAAGAACGCCCCGTCGATGAACGAGGCCAGGTCGAGGCCGACGACCGTGACCACGGGCACCGCGATGTTCCGCGCCGCGTGCTTGAAGGTGACTGTCCTCTCGGAGAGGCCCTTCGCCCTGGCGGTCCGGACGTAGTCCTGCCGGATGACCTCGAGCATCGCCGAGCGCGTGATGCGCGCGATGAAGGCCGACGCGCGCGTGCCCAGCACGAACGCCGGGAGCCAGTAGTAGGTGAGGCTGCCGTCGCCGATGCCGGTCTGCGGCAACCACCTCAGCTTGAAGACGACCAACAAGATGGCGATGAGCGCGTACCAGAACACGGGCACGCTGATACCGGTGAGGGTGATGAACATGAGGACCCGGTCCGGCAGGCGGTTCTGGTAAAGCGCGGCCACCATGCCCACGAGGACGCCCGTCGTGGTCGAGAACGCCATCGCCAGCAGGGCGAGTTTCAGGGTGACGGGGAAGCGGTTTCGCATCTCGTCTATCACGCGCTCACGGGTGATGACGGAGCGGCCGAGGTCACCCCTCACTATGTTGCTCATGATCCGCAGATATTGCTGCACGGGCGGGTCGTTCAGTCCCAAGCGGGTGCGCAGCTCCTGCACCGCCTCGGGACTGGCGCGCTGGCCGAGGAGCTTCTGTGCTGGGTCGCCCGGCACCAAGATCATCATGATGAACGTGAGCAGGCTTACCCCGAACAGCACGGGGATGGCTTGGAAGAGGCGCTTCGTTACGTATACGAGCACTGGAAGATATGCCTGCGGGTGGCCTTCATGCGTCAGGAGTGGAAAGCGGGGCGGGGCCCGTCAGGACCCCGCCCCGCGGCCACGCATGGGCTAGCTCAAGGGAGCTCGACAAGCGTGAACTTGTCGGCGTTGAAGATGGGGTGATTGAGGACCCCCGTCACACCGGGCCGCACCACCGTGTAAGACACGGGGTAGCGGATGTACACGACCGGCACGTCGCCCACGATCAGGCGCTGGGCTTCCTTGTAGAGCGGCACGCGGTCGGCGAGGTTGGCCTTGGTGGCCGCCTCGGCGAGGAGCTCGGCTACCTTGGCGTTCGAGTAGCCGTAGCGGTTCGCGCCGCTAGCGACGTAGAGCGGGTGGAGGAAGTTGTAGGCGTCGGCGTAATCGGCGAACCAGGAGAGGTAGAAGGCCGGGGCGCGGCCGTTGATGGCGCCGTCTATCAGGGTCCCGAAGTCGACCTGATTGATGGTCGCATTGATGCCGACCTCACTCAGGAAGAACTGGATCAGTTCGTTGACGGCAACGGTCGTCTCGGAGCGCGTGGACCAGATCTCCATGTCGAAGCCGTTCGGGTAGCCCGCCTCCGCGAGTAGCGCCTTGGCGCCCTCGGGGTCGTACGGGATGGGTTCGATCGTCGGGTCGTAGCCGGCAAGCCCGGGCGGGATGGGGGCGTTGGCGAGCTGGTCGGTGCCGTTGTAGGGGCCGTCGATGATGGCCTGGCGATCGATGGCCATGGCCACGGCGCGGCGCACCCGCACGTCCTTGAAGACGTCGATGCGCTGATTGAGCGCGAAGTAGTAGACGGCCAGCTCGGCGGTCGACTCGATCTGGTCGGCGAACTTCGGGTCATTGATGATCTCCTGGAAGTTGGCCGAGGGGATGCTCGTGACGTCGAGGTTCCCGGCAAGGTACTCGTTCCAGGCGATAAGCGGGTCGGTGATGATCCGGTAGCTCACGCCATCGATCTTGGCGCGGCCCGCGAAGTAGTCCTCGAAGGCTGCCAGGTCCAGGCTCGAATCTCGCAGCCGTGCGGCCAGCTTGAAGGGACCCGTGCCCACGGGGTTGCTCGACATGTCCTCGCCGGCCGCCAGCTTGCCGGCCACTGCCTCGGGCACGATGGCCGCCGCGGGCATGGCGAGGTGGAAGAGGAACATGGCGTAAGGCGCGTCGAGCGTGATGCGCACGGTGTTGTCGTCCACGACCTCTATGCCGCTGACGTGGTCGGCCTCGCCGTCCACGAACGCTTGCGTGCCACTGATCTTGGCATCTTCGAACACCCAGGTCAGGGGGCTGGCCGTGTCGGGATCGAGCACTCGCTCGAACGAATACTTGACGTCGCTGGCGTGCAACAGGCTGCCATCGTGGAACTTGACGCCCTTATGCAGCGTGAAGGTGAATACGGTGGCGTCGTCGTTGACGTCGACGGTTTCGGCGAGGTCCGGCACCACGTCGGTACTCGAGAAGTCGTAGCGCATGAGGCCGTCGTAGAGCTTGGCCACCATGGCGCCCGTCTGCACGCCGGAAGCGAAGGCGGGGTCGAGGGTCTCCCAGTCTTCGCTCGTCGAAAGATGTAGCGTTCCTTGAGCCCCGGCAAGAGCCCAGACGCTCATGAGAAGCGCGAGAACCAGCACGAACGGACGTCTCACGTGCCAACCACCAACCTTCCATTAGCTTTTGTCGCCCAGGACTCTAGCACGTCCGCCTGGGTCGCACTAGGTGGGTCTGGGCGAGGAGCCTGGGGTCCGAAGAGTTGACGAGGGGGCGTATACGCGTATACGATTTTGCGAGATGTTCGATGACGCACCGACCACCTCCGATCGCATCGCCGAGCGCCTGCGCGCAGAGATCGCTGCCGGCAACTACGAGGACGGTGAGCCGCTGAGGCAGGACGAACTAGCCCGGCGATTCGGGGTGAGCAAGATCCCGGTCCGCGAGGCGTTGCAGCAGCTCAAGAGCGAGGGCCTGGTGGCGTTCCACCAGAACCGCGGTTCGCTCGTGCTGGGAGCCTCGGCCGAGGAGGTAGCCGAGGTGTACGCCATGCGTGCTGCACTGGAGGAACTCGCTCTCACGGGCTCTATACCGCGCCTCACGGCCGCGGACCTGAGGCGGGCCGAGGCTGCGCTGGAGGACCTAGCCGAGGCGCGCGACCCAAGCGAGTGGCCGCAGCTCAACTGGGAGTTCCACGCGGCTCTTTACCGGCCGGCCGGCATGCCTACCCTCCTGCGGACTCTGCAGAGCCTCCACCACAGTGTGGCGCGTTACCTGCTCATGTACTTGGCGGACGAAGATCACGGCCGGACTTCTCAGGCGCAGCATCGCGAACTGCTCGAGGCGTGCGGCGAACGCGACCTGCGTCGGGCCAAGTCCGTTCTGAAGCGCCACCTGGCTCAGGCATCCAGGGAGTCACAGGCCTACCTTCGGCAGCGGAACCAAACGAGCGACGAGCCGCGGGCTCGGGAAGGCAGGCCATGATGACCAGAGGCACGAAGCTGACAGCGAAGTTCGAGCGTTACCCGCTCATGTTCGGTCCGACCCCAATCGAGGAACTGCCGCGCCTGTCGGAAGCGCTTGGGGGCAAAGTGAAGCTCTACGCCAAACGCGAGGACTGCAACTCGGGGCTCGCGTTCGGGGGCAACAAGGTGAGGAAACTCGAGTTCCTGGTGCCCGAGGCGCTAGCGCAGGGCGCGGATACGCTGGTGACCATCGGCGGCGTGCAGTCCAACCACACGCGGCAAGTCGCTGCGGTGGCCGCCAAGCTCGGTCTCAAGTGTCACCTCGTGCAGGAGAGCTGGGTGCCGTTTCCCGACGCCGTGTACGACCGGGTTGGCAACATACTTCTGTCACGTGTCATGGGGGCCGAGGTCGAGCTGATCGACGAGGGGTTCGACATAGGCATCCGCGAGAGCTGGGAGCGGGCGCTCGAGGCGGTGCGCCAACGAGGCGGCAAACCCTACGCCATTCCCGCCGGCGCCTCGGACCACCCGCTCGGCGGCCTCGGCTTCACGAACTTCGCCGATGAGGTGCGCGAACAGGAAGCCGCGCTCGGTTTCAAGTTCGACTACGTAGTGGTGTGCAGCGTCACGGGCTCGAGCCAGGCCGGCATGGTGGTCGGGTTCGCGGCGGACGGCCGGGCGCGCAAAGTGATCGGCATAGACGCCTCGGCCACGCCGGAACAGACGCACGACCAGATACTGCGCATCGCCAAGGCCACAGCCGAGAAGGTCGAGCTGGGCGAGAGCCTGACGGCGGCCGACGTGATCCTCAACACCGACTACGCGTACCCCGCCTACGGTGTTCCCTCCGACGAGACCAACGCTGCCATCCGGCTCGCCGCGCGCACCGAGGGCATGATGACCGACCCCGTCTACGAGGGGAAGTCGATGCAGGGGTTGATAGACCTCACGCGCAACGGCTTCTTCGAAGACGGCGCGCGCGTCTTGTACGTTCACCTCGGCGGAGTGCCCGCGATCAACGCGTACAGCTACCTCTACCGCAACGGCTGAGGCGACTAAGGCTTGCGTGAAGGGGGCGGCGCGCGCGTTGACAACACGGGGCGGCCGTCAAGTTATAGTGCGACGACGAATAAAGTATGGTGTCGAGGCGGTGCAATTGGCCCTGTAGACCGAAGGTCCGCCACCTGCGCCACACGACAGCACGTTCGTGGGAGAGGAAGTAGATATGAAGCGATTGACATTAACGCTCGTCCTTGCGCTCGCCATGGCCGGCCTGGCACTAGCCCAGGGGACCGTGAAGGTGGGAGTGTTCCTGGAACTGTCCGGGCGCATGGCCGTCACCGGCAACGACACCCTGGACGGCATCAAGGTCGCGCATGAGCAGCAGCCGACGGTCAACGGCATGAACGTCGAACTGTCGGTCTGCGACAACGCCAGCACGGTCGAGGGCTCCGTGGCCTGCGCCAACCGCTTCCTCGACGAGGGCGTCGTGGCGGTCCTGGGCTCCTACTCCTCCAGCCACTCCATCCCCGCTGCCGAGGTCCTGCAGCCCGCCGGCACCGTGATGATCAGCACCGGCTCCACCAACCCCGCCACTACGCAGATCGGCGACTACATCTTCCGCATCCCCTACACCGACCAGTTCCAGGGCACGGTGGCAGCGCAGTACGCCTACAACGACGTCGGCGCGCGCAAGGTCGCCATCTTCCGTCAGCAGGACGACGACTACAGCGTGGGCCTTGCCTCCTTCTTCCAGGACGCCTTCGAGGGCTTCGGCGGCACCACCACGGTGCTCGACTACACCTCCAACAACGTAGACTTCTCAGCGCAGATCAACAACCTGCGGTCGTTCGCACCCGACATGATCTACTACACCGGCTTCTGCGCCGAGGCCGCCTCGCTCGTGCCGCAGCTCCGCCAGCAGGGCTTCAACCAGCCGATCCTGGGCGGCGACGCGTCCGACGACTCGCAGTGCCCCGAGGGTGGCGGCACCGCCTTCGACGGCTTCACCTTCACGTCCTTCGGTGAACCGGAAGTGCTCACCGGCGCCGCGGCCGAGCGGGCCGGCGAGTTCCGCGCGGCTTTCGAGAAGGACTACTCCCTCGATCACTTCACGGGCTTCACGCTCGCGGGCGCCGACGCCTACAAGGTCCTCATGAAGGCCATCGAAGACGCCGGCAGCACCGACCACAAGGCCGTGCGGGACGCCCTCGCCAGCCTCAAGGACTTCCCCGGCGTGTCCGGTGACATCACGTTCGCCGGCACCGACGGCACCCCTGCCAACCGCGTCATGGGCCTGTACGCCTACAAGGTCAACGCCGACGGCACGTGGGACAAGGTCGTGCTGAAGGGCATCTCGCTCGAGTGAGCGGGGCCCGACCCAGTTAGAACCTCATGCGTTCGCGGCAAGGGCGCCTCGGCCCCTTGCCGCGAACGGTTCGTGCTTCGATCAGAGTCAACCAGAGTAGCGGGCTAGTAAGGACGGAGTAGGGTTTGTCGGCAAGCGCAACCTCCCCCAAGCGCCGCCCCTGGCTTCCATGGCTGATCGGCCTGGTAGGGCTGGGGTTGATCGCCTGGCGCATGTTCTATCTTCATGGTGTAAACGAGACCTTCAACGCCGCCTTCTTCTCGGGCGCCGTCGTGAGATCCTTGCAGCTCGGCAGCCTGTACGCGCTCATAGCGCTCGGCTACACGATGGTCTACGGCATCATCCGGCTCATCAATTTCGCGCACGGCGAGGTGTTCATGGTCGGGGCCTTCGCCGCCTATTTCCTGTTCACGAAGACGCCCTACTCCTGGCCGGTCGCCGTTTTGGTGGGCGCCGCGGTGGGTTACGGCGTCATGCAGTTCCTCGGCTTCTTCAGGACCGAGAAGCGCGACCCGATCGTTCTGGCCGGGGCGCTCATCGCGTTCGCGGTCGTCACGTTCGCCCTCGCCTCCACTCAACTCGGCTGGTTCGCGGCCATGGTGGCGTCCATGTTCATCACGGGCGTGCTGGGCATGACCATAGACCGAGTGGCCTACCGGCCGTTGAGGGGCGCCCCCAGGAACTCGATGCTGATCACGGCCATCGCCGTGTCGTTCTTCCTGCAGAACTTCGGCATCCTGGCCTTCTCAAACCGCCAGACGCCGTTCAGGCCACAGTCCTTCTGGACGAGCATGCTTCAGTTCAACGTGTTCGGTGAACCTCTGTACACGTCATGGATGATCGTCCTCGTGCCGGTCGTCACCGCCGTTCTCGTGGTGGCCCTGACGCTGTTCGTGACGCGCACGCGCCTCGGGAAGGCCATGCGCGCCACCGCCCAGGACGCCGAGACCGCCCAGATGATGGGGGTCAACGTCGACCGCGTGATAGCGACCACGTTCTTGTTGGGCTCCATGCTGGCCGCCGCCGCCGGCGTGCTCTGGGGCATGACCTTCGGCAGCATCAACCAACCAGCCATCTTCGGGATCCTGCCCGGCATCAAGGCGTTCGCTGCGGCCGTCATCGGCGGCATCGGCAGCCTGCCCGGCGCCGTCGTGGGTGGCGTCCTGCTTGGGTTCTTGGAGAACTTCCTCACGGCGCTGTTCCCCCGCACCGCGGCCTTCGGCGGCATCACCGAGTACAAGGACACGTTCGCGTTCCTCGCCATGATCCTCATCCTGTTGATCCGGCCTAGCGGCATCGTGGGCGAAGACCTCTCGGAGAAGGTATGAAGCCCCCTCTCGACGGCGCGCCGCCCGTACCCGCCCCCGCCGCGTACGTCCCCCACTACACCAAGCGGCGAACCCGCAACACGCTGCTGACGCTGGGTGGCCTGGCCCTGACGGTGCTCGTGCTGCTGTTGGTGGACGGCGGCACCAGCTCCAAGCTCAAGCAGGTCTTCGCGCTGTTCGCCATCTGGGGCATAGCCACCGTGAGCCTCAACCTCGTCAACGGCGTCACGGGGATCTTGTCGCTGGGCCACCACGGCTTCATGCTGGTTGGCGGTTACACCACCGGCCTCCTCATCCTGCCGGCCGCCACGCGCGAGACGCTCGCCAGCAGCGCCCGCAGCAACCTCTCCGACTTCTCCATCGGGCTGTCGGTGGAGAACATGCTGCGAGGCGTCGGCCTCGACGCCTTGACCACCCCCGAGACGCTGTGGGCCAGGTTCTTGATAGCCCTCTTCATCGGCGGCATCATGGCGGCGTTGTTCGGCGTGATCGTCGGGTTTCCGTCCCTGAGGTTGAGGGGCGACTACCTCGCCATCGTGACCTTCGCCTTCGGGGAGGCCATCAGGCTGCTCGCTTCCACGCCCATGATGTCGTCGTTCACGAACGGCGCTCTCGGGTTCGCGGGCGTGCCCTCCTCGTTCGGCAAGAGCGTGTGGTGGACGTTCGGCCTCCTCGCCATCACCATCTTCGTGATGGCGCGGCTCAAGTACTCCTCTTACGGCAGGGTGCTGCAGGGCATCCGGGAGGACGAGATCGCGAGCGAGGCCATGGGCGTCAACACCTCGTATCACAAGGTCCTGGCGTTCGCCATCTCCGCGTTCTTCGCGGGCGTCGCCGGCGGACTCTGGGTGAGTTGGGTGGGCACGGCGCGCCTCGACCTCTTCCTCTTCTTCTTGACCTTCTACTTCCTGGTGGCCATCAGCGTGGGGGGAACGGGTTCGATCACCGGCGTCCTCCTGGGCACCGCGCTGGTCGTCTGGGTGAGGCAGTACGGCGACCCGCTCGAGCAGTCGTACCCGTTGAGCACGTGGGTGGTGGCGGCCGGGGCCGTCCTCGTGGCCCTCGCGGTGATCGCCTACATAATCCGGCGCACGCGCAGGCTCAGGCCGCAGCTGAACCCGCTCGTCTACGTGCCCGCGCTTCTCGGCGTCGGCCTGGCGTTGTTCGGCCTTTATGGCAGCGATCTGGCGAGCCTGCAAACGAGGTGGCAAGGCTTCGGCATGCGCGCGATCACGCTGTCCGTCGTGCTCATCGCCATAATGATCCTGCGCCCTTCGGGCATCATGGGGCGCCGGGAGTTCAGCTGGGCCTGGCTCTTCCGCGAGCGGTTGGACGAGCCCACCGAGGAGGAGAAGCGCCAGGACGCGTGGCTCTCCAACCCGGCGCTAGCCGGCAAGCAAGAAGATGCCGACGACAACGAGGAGGTGAAGCCGTGAGCATGCTCGAGGTGCGCAACGTGAGCAAGGCCTTCGGCGGCCTGCAGGCCATCTCCGACCTCTCCTTCGAGTTGGGGAAGGGCGAGATAGTCAGCGTGATCGGCCCCAACGGCGCGGGCAAGACGACGGTGTTCAACCTGATAACGGGGGTGTACCAACCCGACTCAGGCGACATCCGCTTCGAGGGCCATAGCCTCAAGGGCCTACGCCCCAACGCCATCGTCGACCGAGGGGTGGCCAGGACCTTCCAGAACCTGCGGCTCTTCACGAAGCTGACCGTTCTCGAGAACGTCCTCATACCGCAACACCACAAGCTGAAGTCCACCTGGGTGTCGTCGGTCTTCCGCACTCCCGGTTACCTGAAGCAAGAACTCGTGATGCATGACCTGGCGCTGGAGAAGCTGGCCTTCTTCGGGCCACGCCTGATGGGTTTCCGGTTGCACCAACCCGTCGAGGTCCTCTCTTATGCCAACCGCCGCCGCACCGAGATGGCTCGTGCCATGGCGACGGGCGCGAAGCTGCTGCTCCTCGACGAGCCGAGCGCCGGCATGAACCCCAAGGAGACGCGCGAGATCACCGAGATCATCCGGCGCATGCGTGACGAGGGTGGTTACACGGTCTTGCTGGTCGAACACAAAATGAACCTGGTGAAAGACATCAGTGACCGCGTCATAGTCCTCGACTACGGCAGCAAACTGGCCGAGGGCTCGTACCACGACGTGGTCAACGACCCAGCCGTGATCGAGGCGTACCTGGGTAAACGCTCCGACAAGACCAGTCCGGTTGCCCGCGCGCAGGCCGCCGATGGCATGGTGGCGCATGGTCCCACCGACGAGGAACGACCATGAGCGACGGGGCGCAGGTCCACGAGCCGCTGCTCGAACTGAAGGGCGTGACGACGCATTACGGCCCCATCCGCGTGCTGCACGACGTTGACATGGTCATCTATCCGGGTGAGATGGTGTGTCTCTTGGGCGGCAACGCTTCCGGTAAGAGCACGACGCTCAAGACCATATTGGGCATCGTGGGCCTCAGCGAGGGCGAACTCTGGTTCCGCGGTGAGCGCGCCGATGCCCTCAGCACGTCGGACCGGATCGCTCGTGGCATGGCGGTCGTTCCCGAGAACCGCCGCATCTTCCCGAAGATGACGGTGAGGGAGAACCTCGAGATGGGCGCCTACTTGCGCAAGCGCGGTGGTGAGACCGAGGAGGACCTCGCCTACGTCTTCGAACTGTTCCCTCGGTTGGGGGAACGGCTTCACCAACAGGGCGGAACCATGAGTGGGGGAGAACAGCAGATGCTGGCCATGGGACGCGCGCTGATGAGCCGGCCCAGGCTGATCCTCATGGACGAGCCGAGCATGGGCCTGGCGCCGCTGTTCGTGGAGCGCATCTTCGAGATCATCAAGCAAGTGAACGATCGCGGCATCAGCGTGTTCGTGGTGGAGCAGAACGCCAACGTGGCACTGTCCATCGCCGATCGCGGCTACGTGCTGCAGACGGGCGAGGTCGTGTTGTCGGGCCCGGCCGGCGAGTTGTTGGCCGACGAGGGCATGAAACGGGCGTACCTCGGCGAGACCTGAGAACCTGTGTACTCTCATCTGCAAGCAGCGTAGGAACAAGCGCTGCCATGTGATATTGGCCCAACGCGGCGAACTGGTGGTAGATTCGGTCCCTACCCGCTACTTCTAGCGCTCACGCGCATGAATTAGCGGTGATAGGGAGGCTGGCAGCCACATGACGGAAGCGCTGAGCGAGATCTTCGACGTCGTCGAGCGCCGCAGCCGCGGGGAGGGCGAGTTCTTGCAGGCGGTGGGAGAGATCTTCCAAAGCCTGGGACCCCTGCTCGCCAAGCAGCCACGACTCTTGGACCAGCACCTGATCGAACGACTGGTAGAGCCAGAACGCCAGCTGATCTTCCGGGTGCCCTGGACCGACGATCAGGGCGAAGTGCACGTCAACCGCGGTTTTCGCATCGAGTTCAACAGCGCCCTGGGTCCCTACAAGGGCGGGCTCCGCTTCCACCCCAGCGTCAACCTCGGCGTGATGAAGTTCCTGGCGTTCGAGCAGACCTTCAAGAACGCCCTGACCGGGCTGCCGGTAGGCGGCGCCAAAGGGGGGTCGGACTTCGACCCCAAGGGCCGCAGCGACGGCGAGATCATGCGTTTCTGCCAGAGCTTCATGACCGAGCTCTACCGCCACCTCGGCGAGTACACGGACGTGCCGGCCGGCGACATCGGGGTGGGCCAGCGCGAGATCGGCTACCTGTTCGGACAGTACAAGCGCATCACCAACCGCTACGAGTCGGGGGTGTTGACGGGCAAGAACCTCGCGATCGGCGGGGCGCTCGTGCGCACCGAGGCCACGGGCTACGGCTGCGTCTATTTCGTCGAGCAGATGCTAGCGGCGCGCGGCGAGACCCTGGAGGGCAAGACGTGCGTGGTGTCCGGCTCTGGCAACGTGGCCATCTACACCATGCAGAAGCTGGAGCGCCTCGGCGCCAAGGTCGTCGCTTGCTCCGATTCGAACGGCGTGGTGTACGACCCGAAGGGCATCGACCTCGCCACGGTGAAGCGTCTCAAGGAGGTGCAGCGCCGCCGCATCGCCGAGTACGTGCAGCACCACCCCGGCTCCGAGTACCGCGGCGGCGGCAACATCTGGCACATCCCCTGTGACCTCGCGTTCCCGAGCGCCACGCAGAACGAACTCGACGGGAGCGACGCCAAGAGCCTGATCGAAGGCGGCCTGCTCGCCCTCGGGGAGGGCGCGAACATGCCGTGTACCCCGGACGCGATCGACGCGTTCATCGGCGCCGGCGTGGCGTTCGGGCCGGGTAAGGCCGCGAACGCCGGCGGCGTGGCCACCTCGGCGCTCGAGATGCAGCAGAACGCCAGCCGTGACGCCTGGACCTTCGCTTACACGGATGAGCGGCTGCGCGAGATCATGACCGACATCCACACCGTCTGTTTCGAGACGGCCGCCGAGTTCGGCGAGCCGGGCAACTACGTGCTGGGCTCCAACATCGCCTCGTTTCGCAAGGTGGCGGTGGCGATGCTGATGCTGGGCGTCGTGTAGGGCGGGCCCGCTAACGGGCGACCGCGTGGTGCCCCTTCCGCCGTGCCCGGGTGCTCGCGTGCGGCTCCTTCTGCCGTACCCGGGTGTATGTGCGCGCCTCCTTCCGCCGTACCCGGATGCTTGGGCGCGGCACCGTGCGCCAGACACCGAGTTGGTGATTGCGCCACTATCATCGGGTCATGAAGAGGTTACTAATCCTCGTAGGCGTGCTCGCGGCGCTCATCGGCGTGCTCGCGACGCGCAGATCGGCCGCCGGGCCGTACGTGGGCACCGCGCCGGCTCACGAGTTCCCGCCGGGGCTCGACTGGATCAATACCGACAAGCCCCTCACGCTTGATGACCTCAAAGGCAAGATCGTGTTGCTCGACTTCTGGACCTACGGCTGCATCAACTGCATCCACGTGATCCCCGAGTTGCAGGCGCTCGAGAGGAAGTATGCCGACGAGCTGGTCGTCATCGGTGTGCACTCTGCCAAGTTCCTGAACGAGAGCAAGACGGAGAACATCCGCCTGGTGGCCGAGCGTTACGGGCGGACCGAACCGATCGTCAACGACCTCCGCTTCGAGGTGTGGAAGTCGTACAACGTGTCGGCCTGGCCCAGCTTCGTGCTCATCGACCCCGAGGGCCACATCCTGGGCCGGCATGCCGGCGAGGGGGTCTACGACGCCTTCGACGAGGACATCGCCGGCATGATCGACGCCTTCGCGGAGCGCGGGACCCTTGACCGCACCCGGTTGGACTTGGGTTCCCGGGGAGTGGTGGCGCCCCGGACGGCCCTGCGTTTCCCGGGCAAGGTGCTGGCGGACGCGGCCGGGCAGCGCCTCTTCATAGCCGACAGCAGCAACGACCGCATCGTCGTGACCGACTTCGAAGGGGTGGTGCAAGCCGTGATAGGCAGCGGCACGGCGGAACTGCGCGACGGCGACTTCGAGGCGGCGGGCTTCAAGGCGCCGCAGGGGATGGCGCTCGCGGATCCCAACACGCTTTACGTGGCTGACACGGGTAACCACAGCATCCGGTTGGTCGACCTGGAGAAACGCACGGTGACCACGGTGGCCGGCACGGGCCAACAGCGCTACCTCTTCGGCCTCGACACCGTCGACGCGAGCAGCGGGCTGAACTCGCCGTGGGACGTGCTCTGGCTGGACGATCAACTCTTCGTGGCCATGGCGGGGCAGCACCAGGTGTGGCGCTACGACCCGGCGGCCGGCAAGTTGTACTTGCACGCCGGCAGCGGCCGCGAGGAGCTGCGCGACGGCCCCGCCCTTCGAGCCGGTTTGAACCAGCCGAGCGGCCTGGCGAGCGATGGTCACGAGCTGTTCGTGGCCGACAGTGAGGCCAGCGCCGTGCGCCGCGTCGACGTGGAGCCTGGCGGCGCGGTGAACACGGTCGTGGGCATGGGCTTGTTCGAGTTCGGCGACGTCGACGGGGTAGGCGACCGGGTGCGCCTGCAACACCCCACCGGCCTGGCTTACGCAGGCGGACAGCTCTACGTGGCCGACACCTACAACAACAAAGTCAAACGCATCGATCCAGCCACGCGTGAAAGCACGACGCTCTTCGGTACCGGTGAGGCCGGGCTGGTCGACGGCGCCGAGGCGCAGTTCCACGAGCCCGGCGGCTTGAGCGTGGCCGGACGCCGGCTCTTCGTCGCCGACACGAACAACAACGCCATCCGCGTGGCGAACCTCGACACCCTCGACGTGAGGACGCTGGCGCTCAGTGACCCGAAGGGTCTCCTGACCAGCGCGCCTGGCCAGCCCACACGGTTCGACGAGACGCTCAAACTGCCCGTCGCCAAGGTGCACGTCGGAGAGGGCAAGATCGAGCTCGAGCTGACGTTGCCCGACGGCTACAAGGCGAACGACTTGGCGCCCCTACAGGTTGCGTGGAGCAGTTCGAGCAGCGCCGTGACACTCTCCGAGGGCGCCGCCCTGGCCGTCGATGATCCCACTTATCCGCTCGTGGTTGAGGTGCCCGCCTCGTTCACGCCGGGCAACGCCGCCGTTACTGCCGACGTGACGCTCTACTACTGCCGCGAGGTGATGGCCGAGCTCTGCCTGATCCGGACGGCGCGCATCGTGCTGCCGATAGAGGTAGTGAGTGGTGGCGCGCAGGGCGAGGAGGAGCGGCCGGCCGTACGCGCGGCTTGGCAGCCGCCGGCGTTGCCAAGCGGGTACTGAGGAAGGCACACCGCCTTACAATGACCGCCGTGACTCGCTTGGCGGGCCTCCGGAAGCGAAGCATCGGTCCGGTCTCGTTCGAGGTCGCGGTCGCGCTCCTCATCCTCTAGGTCATCTGGGGTTCCACCTACCTGGCCATCAAGTTCGCCGTGGTAGACATGCCGCCGTATCTCATGCTGGCCGCCGGCGCCAGCTTCGTGCCGTTCGGCCTGCTGCGTGGCGAGCGCGTGGCGGCGGTGCCTTCGCTAACGTCCGGCCTCGCGCTCGCGTACCTCGTCGTGTTCGGTTCGTTGATCGGCTTCAGCGCCTACGTCTTCTTGCTGAACGCGCGGGTCAGACCCGCGTTACTGACCTCGTACGCCTACGTCAACCCGGTCGTCGCGGTTCTGTTGGGAAGGGTGGTCGCGGACGAGCAGCTCGGGCTGCCGGGCGTGTTCGGGATGGCGATCGTGGTGTTGAGCGTGGTGCTGAGTGTGGTGCTGGCGGTGCGTTCCGCCGGTAGGCGCTAAGGGTTTGGAGGTGCAAGGATCTCGCCGGCTTCGGCCGTTCTTGCCACGGAGCCCGGAAGGTTTGGGGCGGATCCAAGCCGGTCCGTTTCCTGAGAAGGGCAGCTTGTAGACGCCGGCTTCCACCAATTGCGGCGAAGTTGCGTAGAATCGAGTATGGTTCGTAATCCAAGAAGATCGATAATTTCGCTTGCTGCGGCTCTTATCTTAGGTATTGCTATCCCGGCTTGGGCACAGACGGCGCCCGACTGGGTGCCCACGGGCACGCTCGAAGCCGTCATCGGCGGCAAGGCTCACACGATGCGCTCCTACGTAACGGTGGTGCCCGTGGACGCCGCGAAGCGCACCAGCGACCCCGAGGCGCGGGCGCTGCTGGAGAAGCTGGCGGGCACTGAGCAGCACACGGCCACCTGGATGATCACCGACGCTTTCGAGATGGGCGGCATGGTGCTTCTCCCCGCCATGCTCTTCGTAAGCATCGGTACCCGCACCAGCGAGGACGCGACCGCCAAGACCGGCCAGATCGACATGAACTTCGCGCTCGATCTCGACTCGCTTGCGCTCGACACTGAGAGCGACATCGAGGTCCGGTACTTCCCCGGATCGTGGAGCACGACGGACTTCTACGCGTTGACGGAAGGGGCGCTGCGACTCGACAGCGTCGAGGTCGTCGACGAGCGCACCCTCGCGATAACCGGGACGATCCTCGGCACCCTGAGCTTCCAGGAGAGTTACTCGGTCGAGCACAATCCGAACGACATCTTGCCCTTCGAGGCGACCTTCAACATCGAGCGCGTCTTCGGCTCTCAACTGCCGCTCGAACTGCTCGGTCAGTGAGGAACTCGGGTCGCGTGTGACGAGAGGCCACGCGCCTTACAAGTGCCGGCGCATCCTGAAGTGCCCCAGCGAGGAGCAGGCGCTGAGGTCCTGGCGTTCCCACGGCGTGCGGGGCGAGGAGGTATGACGATGGCCCAGAAGCGCTACGAGGTGGGTGACCACGTGAGCTGGAACTCGGAGGCCGGGCGCGTGAGCGGGCACATCACGCGCGTCGTCACCAAGGAGATCCAGTTCAAGGGCTACACGGTCCACGCGAGCGAGGACGAGCCGCAGTACGAGATCGAGAGCGACAAGACCGATCACGTGGCGATGCACAAGGGTTCCACCCTCACAAAGCTGAAGAGCTGACGGGGGACGCTCTGGCCTACGCGGGCAACCACCGGCGCCACCGGCGCTGAACCACCGGCGCAAGCGCCGTGGAATCCGCGCCGCCTAAGCCTAGGTGTGCGCCCGGTGTCACGAAATAGCGCGTGGGTTACCATCGCAGCCATGGCAATACTGGCAGGGTGTGGCGACGTGGGGGCACGGTTCAGCGTGGTAGCGGCGGGCCAAATGCCGAGGACCTTGTGACGTGAGCCTACTCGAGCGGGCCTTGAAGCGCGTAGACGAGAACTTCGGTGCGCAGGTCGACTGCTTGCGGCGCCTGGTGGCACTGCCGAGTGTGCGCGGCGGAGAAGCGCCGGTTCAGCGTGAGCTCGCGCTCGAGCTGGGCGCCGCGGGGCTGGCGAGCGAAACGTACGAAGTCACCCCGGACTCCCTCGCCGACTTGCCCGGCTTCTCCACTCCCGAATGGGACTACTCGGGGCGCCCCAACCTTGCCGCGGACTGGCTCGGCACGGGTGGTGGCCGGTCACTCATCCTGCAGGGGCATGTCGACGTGGTGCCCGCC